>JACQWN010000443.1 GCA_016209245.1 Bacteroidia bacterium | reverse complement strand
AATTGGCTTATAAAAGCAAATGAGGATATTGATGTAATTTTACAATTATCAGTTGACCATCCTGAAAACTACACATCTGCAATATCTTTTCATTCACAGCAATCTGTAGAAAAATTCTTAAAAGCATATCTTGTTTATAAAGATATAGAATTCGACAGAACACATGACGTAGATTTTTTACTATCAGAATGCATGTCAATTGAAAAAAACGGGTTTGAAGAACTTGATTTAAAAAATTTGAATGATTATGCTGTAACAGTGAGATACCCCGATGACTTTATGATTCCTTCATTAAAAGAAGCATTAGAAAATAAAGAAATAGCAATACAAGTAAAGCAAATTATTGAAGGGAAAATACAAATTGAAACTCTATAATAATCAAATATTTAAGTTGACTTTCCCAAAAATATCCATCTTTTTTTTATCTTCTTTGTATTCACGGTTAAAAATTTGACAATTGAAATTATGAAAGACATTAATAAAACACTGCTGATGATTCTCGACGGCTGGGGAATCGGCGATAAATCGAAATCGGATGTGATATATAGTGAACCTACTCCGAATCTAGATATGTTGAATGCGAATTTTCCACATTCACAATTATTGACTTGTGGTGAAAATGTCGGGCTTCCCGATGGTCAGATGGGAAATTCCGAAGTCGGACATCTGAATTTGGGTGCCGGAAGAATAGTATATCAGGACCTTGTAAGAATCAACAGAGCGATAAGAGATGACAGCATTTCCCAAAATCCTGCATTGACAGAAGCTTTTACGTATGCACGTGACAATAATAAAGCTGTGCATTTCATCGGCTTGGTTTCCGATGGCGGTGTTCATTCTTTGGATGCTCATTTATATAAGTTTTGTGATATTACCAAAGATTATGGATTGAAAAGGGTTTATATCCATGCTCTTACCGATGGGCGTGATACTGACCCGCATAGCGGATTCGGCTATATAAAAAATCTCAAGGAACATATAAAGCATTCTAACGGAATAATTGCATCTCTTGCAGGACGTTATTATACGATGGACAGAGATAAACGCTGGGAACGAATCAAGCAGGGTTATGACCTTTTAGTATCAGGCAAAGGAAAGCCTGCATCTGATATACTTACGGCTATGCAAGAGTCTTATAATAATGAAATTACTGATGAATTTATCAAACCAATCGTTATTGTAGATGAAAATAATAAGCCGGTTGGAACTATTCAGCCGGGCGATGTGGTTATCTGCTTTAATTTCAGGACTGACAGGTTACGCGAAATAACCATTGCACTTACACAAAAGAATATGCCTGAACATGAAATGCAAACTATGTCGTTGAAATATTATACAATGACCCGTTATGATGATTCTTTTCAAAACATAAATGTTATATATGACCATGACCATGTACATCATACCTTAGGAGAAACGGTAGCGAATGCCGGCTTAAATCAATTGCGTATAGCTGAAACCGAAAAGTATGCGCATGTTACATTTTTCTTTTCAGGAGGAAGGGAAGAGGTTTTTGAAAATGAAGAAAGAATTTTGATACAATCGCCAAAAGTCGCTACTTATGATTTAAAACCCGAGATGAGCGCTTATGAAGTAAAAGATGCTATTATTGCTGAATTAAAAAAGCGGAAATTTAGTTTTATCTGTTTGAATTTTGCAAATGGAGATATGGTCGGGCATACGGGTATTTATGAGGCAATACAAAAAGCGGTGAGAGATGTAGATAGATGTGTTGGCGAAGTCGTAACTGTTGCTAGAGAAAACGGTTATACTCTAATGATTATTTCCGACCATGGCAATGCCGACCATGCTCTTAATGATGACGGCACACCAAATACGGCACATTCCTTGAATCCTGTTCCTTGTATACTGGTATCCGACAATTATAAATTTATTAAGGACGGCATTATTGCCGATGTGGCACCGACTTTACTGACAATTTTGGGATTACCCATTCCAAAGGAAATGACCGGTCAGGTATTGATATAGTAACCTTTTTTTAATGAAAATCTCTGATATAATAAAACAACCTGAAGGTAGACATTAAAAATTTTGTATGACGGAGCAAGAATAACAATTAAATATTAACTCTGCGGTTCTCTGCGTGAAATCTTCCCAAAACTTCTGGACGGTTTAATTTTTTACCGCAGAGAGCCACAGAGCAGGCGCAGAGAGCCGCAGAGAAACGAGAATAATATAGAGAACTTATGCAATTAAACACTAATAATATTACAATTGATTCATTCAGAAATAATATAAATTTATCTGTCTTATTTTCAGATCATCCGAACATTTCCACTATTACAGAATTTATTAAAAATTCGAGAAGTGGAAAGTTGCATTTAACAGGTCTTTCAGGTTCTTCTTCCGGTTTAACAGCAGCTATGAGCTTTCTGAAATCAGAAAAAAATATGCTGGCTGTAATAAACGATAAAGAAGAAGCCGCTTATTTTTACAATGACCTGCTTTCAATCGCCGGCGCTGATAATATATTGTTCTTTCCTTCGTCTTATAAGCGTTCGGTGCAATATAATATTTTAGATAACGAAAATATTATACTTAGAACCGAAGTGTTGAATAAGCTTATCAGCGAAGCGGATAAATTTTTTATTGTGACCTACCCCGAAGCCTTGGTTGAAACGGTCGCTTCAAAAGCACAACTTGATGAAATCACCATTCATTTATCAAAAGATGAGAAAATTTCAACAGAATTTCTGACCGATACATTGTTTGAATATGGTTTTGTCAGGAATGATTTTGTATATGAACCGGGTCAATATGCTGTAAGAGGCAGTATTGTTGATGTATTTTCATTTTCAAACGATAATCCTTACCGTATAGATTTTTTAGGAGATATGGTCGAATCAATAAGAACGTTTGACATTGGCACTCAATTATCAATAACAAAATTAGATAAAGTCACCATTATACCTAACATTGATGAACAGCGAAATTCAGAAAAACAGGTTTCGTTTCTTGATTTTATTGAAAAAGATACTATTATTTGGCTTCAAAATACCAACTATGCAATTGACCGGATTAATCAAATTTATGAAAATATTGTTGTCCGAAATAATTCGTCTGAGAATGCTCTGATTACCCAAGATAAAATAATAGTGTCAGGTAAAATATTAGCTGAACAATTTAATAATTTTACACTTATTGAATTTGGCGGCAGCAAATTTTATTCTCCTGATAAAATAATTGAATTTCATACTTCGCCGCAGCCATCGTTTAATAAAAATTTTGACCTTCTTTGTATTAATCTTTTTGAATGCCAGCTTGATGGCTATAGTAATGTCATTCTTTCAGAAAATGAAAATCAAATATCACGATTAAGGACTATCTTTAATGAGATTAATCCGGATATTCAGTTTATTACTATTCCGGTAACTTTACATGAAGGATTTACCGAGCATGAAAGGAAAATATGCTGTTATACCGACCATCAGATTTTTGAACGGTACCATAAATTTAAGCTGAAAACTAATTTTTCAGGAAAAGAAGCTATTACTGTAAAAGAAATCTGCGGATTACAACCTGGGGATTATGTCGTTCATATTGACCATGGTATCGGCATTTTCGGCGGACTTGAGAAAATCGAAAATAACGGCAGGGTACAGGAAGCAATCCGTCTTATTTATAAAGATAATGATCTTCTTTATGTTAATATTCATTCGTTGCATCGTATCTCCAGATATAAAGGGAAAGAAGGGGAACAGCCAAGAATTAATAAATTAGGTTCGGATGCATGGAACAGGTTAAAACAGGCGACAAAAAAGAAAGTAAAAGATATTGCAAAAGATCTTATTCTGCTTTATGCAACAAGAAAAGCTGAAAAAGGTTTTTGTTTTTCGACTGATTCTTATCTGAATCGTGAACTGGAAGCTTCATTCATATATGAAGATACTCCCGACCAGGTTTCCGCTACACAAGCAGTTAAGCATGATATGGAGTCGGAAAATCCTATGGACAGGTTAATTTGCGGTGATGTTGGCTTTGGTAAAACCGAGGTAGCTATCCGTGCCGCTTTTAAAGCAGTATGCGACAGTAAGCAGGTTGCTATTTTAGTACCAACAACTATACTTGCTTTACAGCATTATAATACATTTTCTGAACGGCTGAATGGATTTCCATGCACGGTTGAACATATCAGCCGCCTCAAAAAATCTAAACAACAAAAGCAAATTCTGAAATCGCTTGCTGAAGGTAAAATTGATATTATTATCGGTACTCATCGCCTTGTCAGTAAAGATATAAAATTCAAAGATATAGGGCTTTTGATTATTGATGAAGAACAAAAATTTGGAGTCGCGGTAAAGGAAAAATTAAAAGTATTGAGAACTAATATTGATACTCTTATTCTGACGGCAACCCCAATACCCCGGACATTACAATTTTCACTTATGGGTGCGCGTGATTTGTCAATAATTAATACACCTCCACCAAACCGTTATCCTGTTACAACCGAGTTACATACATTTAACGAAGATATTATCCGTGAAGCAATTAATTATGAAATTGAAAGGGGAGGGCAAGTATTTTTTGTTAATAACAGAATTGAAAATATCTGTGAAATACAAACATTGTTGAACAAGCTTTGCCCGAAGGTGTCAACTGTTGTTGCACATGGTCAAATGGAAGGAGAAAATCTCGAACGGATAATGTTAGGATTCATTGCCGGACAATATGATGTTTTAATAGCTACTTCGATTATTGAAAATGGATTAGATATTCCGAATGTCAATACTATTATTATCAACGAGGCACATCATTACGGATTAAGCGATTTGCATCAATTAAGGGGCAGGGTAGGGCGTTCAAACAGAAAGGCCTTTTGTTATCTCTTGGCTCCGCCATTGACTATGGTATCGGCAGATGCCAGAAGACGCTTAAAAGCGATTGAAGAATTTTCAGAATTAAGCAGCGGTTTTAATATCGCTCTCCAGGATCTTGATATTCGTGGCGCCGGAAACCTGCTTGGCGCAGAACAAAGCGGATTCATCGCCAATATCGGCTTTGATGCATATCAGCGAATTTTAAATGAAGCAATCCAGGAACTAAAAGACAATGAGCTTAAAGAATTATTCTCAAGTACAAAACATCAAGCCAATGATTCTTTTACAGAACAGGTTGTTCCTTTTACTTCCGATTGTATTATTGATACAGATATGGAATTACTTTTTCCTGACGAATATATTTCAAATATTTCAGAACGTATGCGAATCTATAAAGATCTTGACAATATCCTTGATGAAACTAAACTTGCAGAATTTGAAAATCAGCTCAAAGACCGCTTTGGTGAACTGCCTGAGCAATCAAAAGAATTATTGAACGTTGTACGTTTACGAAGACTAGCAAAAAAATCAGGATTCGAAAAAATTATTCTTAAGCATAATAAATTTATAGGCCATTTTATTTCAAATCCAATATCACCGTTTTATCAGTCTTCTGTTTTCGAAAATATTCTTCAATTTATTCAAAAACAGCCAAATTCCTGTCAAATGTCTGAAAAATCAGGTATGCTGACACTGACTATTAATAATATTTCAAATATTAACCGGGCAATTATTATATTGGAAAGCATGAGCGATTCCTCGTTTTGCTCCGGCGCTGAAGCTATGGCGTAAGCGTCACTCGGAATAACAGATTTTTTACACATGTCTTTTGAGATGATACAAAAAATTTAATAAATTCGAAGCGTTAAAAAAAGTCAGAATAAAATTTTAGAACATTTAAAGATTAAAAATTATGACTGCAAACATTAAACAATCATTCAAAAGGAGTCTGAGTCTTTTTGATTCAACCGCAATTGTTGCAGGTTCAATGATAGGTTCGGGAATATTTATTGTGAGCACTGAAATGTCCCGTACGCTCGGTTCGCCGGGTTGGTTGCTAATCGCATGGATTATTACCGGGATATTGACCATTTTTGCAGTATTATCTTATGGAGAATTAGCTTGTCTGATGCCAAAAGCCGGAGGTCAATATGTTTATCTCCGTGAAGCATATAATCCTTTTTGTGCATTTCTTTATGGATGGACCGCTTTTTTAGTTATCCAGACAGGTATCATCGCCGCAGTTGCTATGGCTTTTGCAAAATTTCTCGGCGTGCTTATTCCATGGGTGTCGCCTGATAATGTTTGGTATGATATTGGTTTTGTAAAACTTAATACCACTCATCTTGTAGCAATTGTATGTCTTATTTTTCTCTCATGGCTTAATACCCGTGGAATTAAAGCAGGAAAATATGTTCAAAATACATTTACTATTATAAAGACTGCCGCATTGCTTGGATTGATAATAATTGGAATATTTGTCGCGAAAAATATTATGGCGGTTGAATTTAATAAGGAAATTTTTTGGGATGCAATTAAAATCACGGGAAATGGTAATTTTATACAATTGACAGGTTTTGCTTTAATCGTAGCTATTGGAACATCAATGGTCGGTTCATTATTTGCCGCCGATTCGTGGTACGATATTACTTTTGCCGCACAAGAAGTAAAAAAACCGGAGAAAAATTTACCATTGAGCATGCTTATGGGAACCCTGATTGTAATTACTTTATATGTTTTAGCAAATTTTGCATATCTTCAGGTGCTGCCGTTAAGAGGTTCTGCCCAAGGAGCAACAGTCTTCGAAAAAGGGATGCAATTTCCAACCGACGACAGACTTGCAACTGCAGCTATGAGCATAGTGTTTGGCGAATATGCTGCAATTATTATGGCTGTCTTTATCATTATTTCTACTTTTGGATGCAACAACGGCATAATTCTTTCCGGGGCAAGAGTATTTTATGCAATGGCAAATGATGGTTTATTTTTTAAAGGCATTGGAAAATTGAACAAAAATGGCGTTCCCGGCGCTGCGCTTACAGCTCAATGTATATGGGCCTGTGTGCTTTGTCTTTCCGGTACTTATCATCAATTGCTCGACTATGTAATTTTTGCCGTATTATTGTTTTTTGTCTTGACAATTCTTGGCGTTTTTATATTAAGAATAAAATGGCGTAATGTTGAACGCCCATATAAAGCATTTGGCTATCCTGTTATTCCGGCAATATATATTCTTACATCTCTTTTTATTATGATTATTTTGCTTGTTTATAAACCTGCTTATACTTGGCCAGGTCTGATTATTGTTGCAATTGGCATTCCTGTTTATTTTTTATGGAAGGCAGCTAATAAAAAATCAAAAACTGTAATTCCACCTGAGATAAAATGAATCCAAATTCCAAATTCTGAATTCCAAATTCCAAATTCTGAATTCTGAATTCTGAATTCTGAATTTCAAATTCTAAATTCTAAATTCTTTATTGCCTTTAATTTTACCAAGAAAAAAAGCAGGAAAACCGGATATCCGCAATAGTAAGCGCCCGCACTGAGTATAGTCGAAAGATATAATGTTTCAGCGAATGTATTACTGATAAAAGGTAAGCCGGAAAGATTATCAAATGCCTTTCATACATAAATTTCTTCATCATTTTTATTGAAAAAATGATATTCAATAAAATTATAGTTTTTTTCAGGAATAATTCGTAATGTTTTTTTGTATTTCCATCTCCATTTTATTTTAATTGACCATAAGCCCTTAGTTAAATATGCAGCCAGGTAAGGATGGGTTTTTATAATGATTTTTTTATCTTTTAACTTTTCTGCAATAAATTTCAAATTGTTTTCAATTTCATCTGCCAATATTATGCTAGGGCTGATTTCGCCGGTTCCACGGCAGACAGGGCATTTTTCAAGGGCACGGACATCCATTTCAGGTCTTACACGTTGCCTGGTTATTTGCATAAGTCCAAACTGACTTAAAGGGAGAATATGATGCTTGGCCCTGTCAGAAATCATTGCATCTTTAATTTTCTGATAAACCGTATTTACTTCAAGGGCGTTTGTTTCCTGGTCGGTTTCCGACTTAGAACGTGTTCCGCTATTGACATCAATAACATGTAATGCTTCCGTATGTTCAATAACAAGGTAGGCCCCAGATTTTAAAGAAACTGTCCGGCCAAATAGTGCTTTTATTTGTCTGTCAACCTCAAATTTTTCAAAAATCGGGGTATTTCCATTAAAATATCTGACAATTTTTTCTTTATCAGGTGCAATAGTTTTAATAAAATCTTTTATTTCACGACACACTACTTCATCATTGACATATATATTATTGAACGATTCATTTAATATATCTCGGAGTATTGCCGAAGTTCGGTTGAGTTCTCCGATTATTCGTGTAGGGACTGTTATATTTTGAATATTTTTATATGAATTTTCCCAGTTTTGAATTAGCTCTTTAAGTTCATGGTCCAATTCTGTAACTTTTTTACCTTCAGCTACAGTTCGGACGATTATACCATAATTTCTTGGAACGATGCTTTGAATTATTGTTTTAAGCCTGTTTTTTTCTTCAAAAGATGTAATTTTTTGAGAAACAGAGATTTTATTTGAAAAAGGAATAAGGACCAGATTACGTCCTGGAATTGAAATTTCAGAACAGAGTCGCGGACCTTTAGTTGAGATAGGTTCTTTGGCAATTTGAACAAATATTTCCTGACCGTGAGCTAATACATCATTGATTTTTCCATCTTTATTAATATCTTCTTCAGGAATAAAATATTGCAGTGATGTATCAGGAAATTTTCCACTTCTTACCAGACGGACAAGCTTACATAAAGATTTGAATTGTGGACCTAAATCAAGATAATGCAGAAAAGCATCTTTTTCATGGCCTATATTTACAAAAGTTGCATTTAAACCCGGTATTATTTTGCGTACCTTTCCCACATATATGTCGCCAACAGAAAATTGAATATTACGTTTTTCTTTATTTAGTTCGACTAGCTTTTTATTCTCAAGTAAAGCGATATATATATCCGACGCAGTAACATTAATTACAAGTTCTTTGTTTATAGTTGTTTCCACCTGATTTTAAATAGTATATATCAGGAATTATAATATAACTATATAAATAGAAAAAGAATAAACCCAATTGTATTAGAATAGTCGAATGATGTGAAGACAGTTAATTCCTGAAATAATTATAGAAAGTTATTTCTTCTTTTTATGCCTGTTTTTCCTTAAACGCTTTTTGCGCTTGTGAGTTGACATTTTGTGCCTTTTTCTTTTCTTTCCGCTTGGCATAAGAACCACTTAAAGCATTAAAAATTATTTTACACTTGTCTTTACTTTTTCGACAAATGATTTGGCTGGTTTGAAGGCGGGAATATTATGCTCAGGAATAATAATAGTAGTGTTTTTCGAGATATTTCTCGCTGT
>JACQWN010000442.1 GCA_016209245.1 Bacteroidia bacterium | reverse complement strand
ATAAATCAAGTGACCTGTTACGGCGGTTCATAACTTTTTCAGCTACTTCATAAGCTCTCTGAAGCTCGTATTCCGAATATCCGGAAGTACCGCCCCATGTAAATGAGGGAATAAAATTCCTGGGAAAACCCGAACCGTAAATATTAGTATTTACACCAATTACTGTGCCGGTATTGAACATTGTATTAATACCGCATTTTGAATGATCGCCCATTATCAGACCGCAAAATTGCAATCCAGTTTTTACAAATTTTTCAGATTCATAGCTCCATATACGTACTTCCGCATAATTATTTTTCAGATTTGAAATATTAGTACCGGCGCCGATGTTACACCATTCTCCCAAAACCGAATTCCCTAAAAAACCATCATGCACCTTATTGCTGTATGCAAAAATGACAGAATTGCTTATTTCACCCCCTGCTTTTGAATGGGGACCGATTGTAGTAGGACCATATATTCTAGTACCTGATTTTATAACAGAATGTTCACCAATGGCAAACGGACCACGGATAATCGTCCCTTCCATAATTTCTGAATGTCTGCCGATATATACCGGGCCTGTAGTAGCATTGATTGTAACAAATTCAGCTTTGACATCTTCTTCAACGAAAATATTTTCATGGCCAAGAATATTGTTTGTTTTGCTAAGTTCCAGCGATTTTTTTTCATAAGTCAATAAATTATAATCCAATTGAAGCGCCTCGCCGTTCATACGGAAAATATCCCATGGATATGTGATTTTCAAAAAATTGATATTAGTGCTGATAACTTTAAATTCTGTCAGATTAAAAACACAATCCTGGGTAAGCTGATTGGATTTTAACCGTACAGCAATAAAAATATTTCCTTTAATAAGCGCCTCGCCGCATGATAACAGCGAAATTTCATTTACAAGAGCAGGATTAGGTAATACCGAAGAATTAATTAATATATTTTCAGGTTCCTTTTTAATTCTGAATTTCTCAGATAAATATTGTTCAGTAATATAAGAACACTCTGTACTAAAAAATTTATCCCATTTTTCTTTAATAGTAAGTATTCCTATCCTGATTTCAGAAACAGGACGAGTGAATGTCAAAGGGAGCAAGCTTCTCCATGTATGGTCATCAATTAATACGTAATTCATGAAAAAAATTTTTTAATTAGCATACAAATTTAAGTAAATTTTTTAAATATTATACTTTCAATAAATTTGTAACTTTGCAGCATAAAAAAAATTGTAAAATTGGTAATACTATATGGCAAGGTGGTGATGAAGCTTTTGAAAAACGAAAAATGATTTACGATTTATGGAAACAATAAAAATAATTGAAACGATTGAACGCGGATATGAAACCAGTACCGTTCAATATAAAGTAACTCTGAATAATATCAATCAATTAGTTCAGGAGTTAGTTGCTTTTTCAAACACATTAGGTGGTTTATTAATTATTGGGGTTGCTGATAATGGAGAGGTGCAGGGTATCGCTTCTGAAGCCATAAGAAAGTTTAATCAATGGATTGGCAGCGCAGCATCGGATTTAATAAAACCGCCTATTTCTCCTTTAACCCAGGTTATATCAGTACAAGGTAAGGATATACTTGTAGTTGAAGTTCCAAAAGGAATAAACTTACCTTATTATACTCATGAGGGAGTTGTTTATATAAAAAAGGGGAGTGATAAAAGAATTGCACAACCTGAAGAAGTTTTGAGAATGTTTCAGCAATCCGCCAAAATTTTTGCTGATGAAATGGTTATCATTTCAACTTCTTTTAACAATATGAATATTGATACTTTTAAAAAGTTTATTAAAAAGAAAACCAAAAAAAGTTTTCATTCAATAAAACTTTCTATGTCTCAAGTTCTCAATAACATGGGCTTAGCCAAAGATAAAAATTTAACATTAGCAGGTTTACTTTTATTTGGAAATAATCCGCAACGATATAAGCCAATGTTCACTGTGCAGTGTATTTCATACATCGGTAATGAAATTTCTGGCTCTGAATTTCGCGACAATGAACATCCATTTGAAGGAAATATTGTAGCACTGTTTGAAAAAACAATGAATTTTATTACAAGAAATCTTCATAAAGTTCAGGTTGAAAAAAGTTTTAATAGTATCGGGCAATTAGAAATTCCAGAAAAAGTGTTTGAGGAATTTATTGTTAATGCATTAGTTCATCGCGATTACTTTATAAGCAGCACAATAAAAGTGTTTATTTTTGATAACCGTATAGAAATAATAAGTCCCGGAAAACTTCCAAATCGTCTATCAATAGAAAACATAAAAACCGGTACTTCTAATGTCAGAAACCCGATATTATTTACAAATGCACGATATTTATTGCCATTTACAGGCGTTGGCTCAGGTATCCCAAGAGCAATTTCGTTATACCCTGAAATTGATTTTATTAATGACCAGGAAAGAGAAATATTTATTGTAGTTATAAAAAGACCATAACCAATAAAGTTTTTTTAGAAGTTGGGGTGATCCGCTACTACTACATCACCCAGTTCTGATAATTTTTTTCAAATAAAATGTTGAATTAATTCTGAACAGAATAAAATATGTTCCACGTTGTTCTCCATTAAATGAATAACTGTAATTACCTGCATGTTTTTTTCCATTTTCAAGAATATCTATTTTCCTGCCGGCGGCATCAAATATTTCAATAGTTATGGATGATATTTCTTTTAAAGAATATTCTATATAGACATTATCGTTATATGGATTAGGGAAAATATTAATATTGACTTCCGGCTGGCCTGATTCATTTATAAACATTGTACTATCTGTTGAGATTCCTAAACCATAACCTAAACCATAAAGCGTATCAACATAGAAATTTATATTGCTGAAAAAAGTATTGCTGTCGGTAATATCAATCTGATATGTTGAAATAAGAGACAATCCAGGAATATCCACATAAAGAGTATATAAACTATCGCCAAGATTTGTAAATTCATAATACCCCGAAGAATCGGTCTCGGAGTAGGCAATTGGTTCTTCGCTTGGCTCCTGCTCGATATATATGTCTGCGCCTGGAACCGGATCACCTTGTGCTTTCAATGATTTAAGACTGTATGGTATATATCTGATAGTTCCTGAAATTATACCATCTCCCGCTTGTGGCGTGGAATTAATCATATTAATATCTATTCCTGTTACTTGAGCATTACAACCCACATTAGTTTGTGTTGCAAGTGTATTTCTATAAGTATCTCCATAATATGTATTTAACAGATTTTCATAATTTGGGTCACTTGAATAATTGATAATCCTTACAAGATATGTATCTTCAAAAATTTCATAAAAACCATAAACTGCTGTAGCTGAATCAACCGGTGCAGTTCTTACAAGCGTATGTACTACACCACCCGGATTTACTTTATATAACTCAGCATAGGCATCAATTCCGACACATGGAAGTGAATCATAATAAACGGTTCCTGATAAATAAGAAGGCGGGTAAGAAAGCTCAATTGTATCAATCCAGGGATCAAGCACACCGCTGCTTTCGGTAATAGTCAGAACATACTTGCCTGGACATAAATCTGTAATAGTGTCCACTGGATCTAAAGTATAGATTTGCGACCATGAATCACGAACGGCCGTGCAGGTAAAAGGAGGTGTACCGCTATAGGCTTCAATATGAATGATACCATCGCATTGATTACATGTAAGATATCCTTCAGTCCATGCATATATCTCAAGAATAGGTTCAAGAAATGAAACACCCTTTTCTGTTCCAACCCATACATTATTTTGTGAATCAACAAAGATAGTATTAACCTGGTTGCTGATTAGACCTCCGTTTTCATCAAACAGATAATGCCATCCATAAAAATCGTACTTCCATAAGCCGGTCATAAATTGACCGACCCAGATATTACCAATGTTATCAATATTCATGCTGGTTAGTTCAGTTAATAAAGTTCCATCTATTTCAGTAATTTTTTCAATAAAACCCAATCCTTGTTCATAATGCGATAATCCGTAATTTTCCCATCCGGCGCCTGCGAACCAAACTGATGAATTTGAATTGAGTGAAACTATATCCACTACCATACCTACTAAATTTGAATCGGTTGCCGGAGTATATGTAGCCCATGTAATCCCATCAAATTTTGCGACTCCTATATCTGTTGCTGCCCATATATCCGGTCCTTTACAAGCCAATGCAGTAATATTAGGATTAGTTATGGGCAAGCCAATATCAGTTATTTGATTCCATGTGCTATTTCCATCGAAAACCGAAATACCAATATCTGTTCCGAACCATATTTTATTTGAAGGGGGTGGTGCAAGAGCTATTACACGAACAAAATTGCTTATCAGGGTGCCGCTGTCGGCAGCAGTGTAATTAATCCAGCTTGTTCCGTTAAATCTTGAAACACCACCATTGGTAGTAACCCATACATGTCCGTTCATATCTATTGCAATATCATTCACCTGGTCGTTAACAAGACCATCATCAGTGGTAAATGTAGTCCAGATAGTACCGGATCGCCTGGTAATACCACCGCCATAACCTCCGTATCCAAACCATGCATTCCCGTTATTATCTACTGCTATTGCATAAACCGGTCTGTTTTTTAAGCCTCCGTTAGTATTGGCGCTGTCAATATTGGTTATTTCATATCCTCCTGCCAAGGCGCCTGAAATTGCAAATAATGTACAAAGTACTGTTAAAATTTTTTTTGTTTTCATAATAAAATAAATTTTGTTTAATATAGTTGCAAAGTTGAGTATTTTTCAATTAAACTCAAAAAATAATTGAAATTATTCAGGTTATTTTTTATACTAAAATTATTATTCCACCGAATTACGAACAGAATACGAACTTACGAACTACGAATATTAGCAATATTATATCTTTCGTACTTCGTATGTTCGTAACAAATTCGTACTTCGGTGAAATAATTACAGAGTACCGTTATTATTTGTAGGTGCAGAGCACCATAATATTAACTGATTAAAGTCTATATTTGCAGGAATTAATGTTGCGGTGCTCTGCACCTTTAGTTCGACAATTCGACAGGTGTTACAGTGAGCCTGTCGAACTGCTCATTGCATCGCAAGCTCACTACAAGTATTATTCGTTATATGTTAATTTACAAATATTTAGCAGCGCTGCTGCTGTTTTATTTCATAATAATTATTAGAGTGTGTAAATTACCGAAATTATTTTTATGGCATTAATACTTAATATCGAAACCAGCTCAAAAATTTGTTCTGTTGCACTTGGAAACAACGGAGTTATGATTGATTTAAAAGAAACTTCCGACGATTATTCTCATTCTGAAAAACTTGGATTACTAATAGATATGATTCTAAAAAGCAATAATTTTACAGCAGGAACTCTCGATGCAATCGCAGTAAGTATGGGACCGGGTTCTTATACAGGTCTGCGGATAGGAATTTCGACAGCAAAAGGGCTTTGTTACGGTGCTGATAAACCTCTTATTGCAGTAAATACTTTACAATCTATGACAAATCAGGTCATTAGAAATAAATTTTTAAGTTCCATTGTTAATTCCGATAATTCTGAAAATGCCTTGTATTGTCCAATGCTTGATGCCAGAAGAATGGAAGTCTATACTGCTATTTTTGATAAAGAGCTAAATTTACACACGGCTGTATCTGCTATGATAATTGACGATGATTCTTTTAATGAGATATTAAATGAAAGTCCGGTTCTTTTTTTCGGTACAGGGGCAGAAAAATGTAAAAGTATTATTAAACATAAAAATGCTTTTTTTATTGATAATATTGTACCTTCGGCAAGTGGTATGGTAATATTGTCTGATAAGAAATTCCGGGAAAGCAATTTTGAAGATACAGCTTATTTTGAACCGTTTTATTTAAAGGATTTTATTGCGGGGAAACCGAGGTTATACCCCAAGAAATTAGGTTTGCAAAAATAATTTTAAACTAAATATCAACAAATATCTATTAATATCTATTAATATCAGATATTTATGGATATTTGCTTCGCGATATTAGTTGATATTTTTTTTGCAAATTCATTTTCTTTCAGTATAGTAGGCATCTGATTTCATTCAATATATATTTCCCGATTTTACAATAAATCCATCATTAATAAGTATTTCTTTGTTATAAATTAATGGTGTAATACCGTCTGTTTGTGTTAAGGTCCCTCCTGCTGCAGTAACAATAGCATGACCGGCTCCGCAATCCCATTCCATTGTGGGTCCAAAACGTGGATAAATATCAGCATTTCCTTCCGCTATGACGCAAAATTTTAAAGCGCTGCCAATTTGAATTATTTCCAGGTCACGTATCTGTTGCCTTAGATTGTTGATAAATTTTTCCGTTTCGGAATTTATATGAGATAAACTTGCTGCGACGGTAAATGGTCTTTTTTTTATTTGCATTGGCAGTTTTATTGAATTAATTAATAATTGTTCCGAAGTGATTTCATCTGATGGCTCAACAATCTCTGATTTAAATGCTCCTAAAGTCATATCAGAAAAATATAGTGATTTTTTTACCGGAGCATATATAATGCCCGTTACCGGAACATTATTTTCGATAACTGCGATGTTGATTGTAAATTCGCCGTTTCGTTTAATAAATTCTTTTGTACCGTCTAAAGGGTCAATAAGCCAAAATTTTTTCCACTTTTTTCTGATATTATAAGTGATTTTCTTGCCTTCTTCACTCAAAACAGGCAGCCCTGTCTTTAAAAGAGCTTTTAAAATAATTTCATGTGATTTCCGGTCTGCAATGGTTACAGGGGTTTTGTCATGTTTATATTCAATTTCATAAGCCGTCCTGTTGTAATAAATATCTAAAATTACTTTACCGGCTTCTAATGCGGTATTTATTGCCGTTAAAATTAATGAATCCATTTGTTCGTTTTTTAACAATTTAATAAGCAGTTGGCAGTTGGCAGTTGGCAGTTGGCAATCATGCAGTCATTCAACCATTCAACCATTTAACCATTTAACCATTTAACATTTGAACATTTGAATAACGAATATTGAAATAAAAAATAACACAGTCGCATCGGGGATTTTACTTCGTTATTCTTATTTTGTTGTTCTATTGTTCAATTGTTCAAAAACTATATTTACCTGTGGATATTGAGAAGTTACAATTTAACAATTTAACAATTTAACAATCTAACAATTTAACAATTTAACACATTACATATAATGCAAATAATGATTAACCAGTTTTTGTATTTCATCGTCAAGCCCGTAGAGACGTTCGCTTAGTCTTTTATCATTGTATGATTTAAGTTTTTTAATGACACTGTCAATTGTGCCGGAAGGAAATATTCCGTTTTTTTCGAAATATTTTCTGTTTTTTTGCAGACTTAGGGCCGATTCCCAGCATGAATCCGGTAATTTGTTAAATTTATCCAGCTTTGCTTTGTTTTCGGGCTTGAAAATGTTAATATCAGTATAGAGTTTTTTTGCTAATTTCAGAGCATCGTGCATTTCCAATCCATGTTGCACGGCAATTGTAATTGCCGCCAAGGTTAAGTAAATATCGGCGGAACCGTCGGGTGAGCGAAGCTCTATTGTTTGTTTGCCTTCAATATAAGGAACTTTTTTTGTATGCTGCGGATTAGCATCTTTAATCATGCTTGTTTTAGCCCACCATCCGAGAGGCACCCTGACCAGAACGGAACGGTTTCTGTCGCCCCAGCAAATGGATGTAGGCGCTTCCTGATGCGGAATCAACCGTAAATATGAAGTAGGTATTGTATTTCCAAAAGCTGTAATCGGTGCAGCAAGCTTAAGTAGGCCGGCAATAGCTTTTTTCGCTGTATCGGTAAGTCCGGATTCATCAGCCATAAGATTTTTACAATCTTTCTCGACCACCAAATGAATATGTAAGCCGCTACCGGCTTTACCTACGGTAATTTTTGGTGCAAAGGTGATTGTGACGCCATATTTCAGCCCAAGCATTCTGAGTATCCATTTTGCAACAAGAAGCTGGTCGGCGGCATCCTCTACATCGCAAGGCAGGAACTCTATTTCATGCTGTTCAAATGCCGTATGAGATGTAGAAAAATTACCAACCTCCGAGTGTCCATATTTAATAATTCCGCCGCAACCTGCAATCATAGCCAATGCCTCTTTTCTAATATTATTCCATTTGGTAAAAGGAGGAGATGCGTGGTATCCTTTCTGATCAAGTGCCGGATAAAGGCGATGCGGTTCGCTTATTACATAATATTCAAGCTCGCCAAGGGTTTTTAATTTATAGCCGGTCACTTTTTTAAATTGCTCGTGTGCTTTTCGCAAAATATATTCCGGAGCGCTTTCAAGAGGTTTGCCATCGCTTGTATAATAGGAACAAAGCATATCAAGAGTAGGAACCTCTTCGAAAGGATTTAAAAAAGCCGTTTTAAAGCGCGGTATCACATATAAATCACTTGAGCTGGCGCTGATGTAAGAAAACAAGCTTGAACCATCAACACGTTCACCTGTTGAAAGTAATGATACCAGATGCTCATGGCTGGTTATTACAAAATTCAGCATTTTTAATTTTCCGTCTTCAGCGACATATCTGAAATTCAACATCTGAATTTTATTATCTTCAATATATTTTATAATAAACCCTTTCGTAATTCGTAAATTCGTATTTTTTTTTCGTACTTCGGGGGAATAATAACGTTTATACCTAAATAATTACATTTAATTTACCTACAAAGTTACAAAAATTATTATCTTGGTTTGAACTAATATTTATAAATATTAATTTTGTAAAAAAACATTTTATGACAAGAACGCAATTATTTTAGAGATTCCTCATTCCGCGGAGTTTACACTGAACGAAGTGAATGTGCTGCATTCGGAATGACAGCGGTGTACCATGCGGTGGAAGGATAGGGTGTGCGGGCTTCGCCCGCACACCCTATCCTTCCCAATAATAATATTATGACTGTCATTCCGAGTAAAGCGAGGAATCTCTTAATAATGGGTTAGGAAATCCGCCCCAAAAATGTATATGTAAATTACATAATAAAATATTAAACAATGACCAAAGAAGAGCTTGATATTATATTAAGGCAGGGCGAAGGCTATAATATTGAATTCAAAAAATCATATAGCAAAGACATTCCTGAAGAAATTTGCGGTTTTGCCAATACTACAGGAGGTATATTGCTAATTGGAATTGCTAATGACAATAGCGTCTATGGAACTGTAGTTGACAATTCAAAACGTTCGCAATTGCAGCAAAGTATTGATGCAATTAACCCGAGGGTACCTGTTCGATACAGTGAAATAAATTTCCATGGGAAAACAATTATTATTATAGACTGTCCTTCCGGTGCACAAAAGCCTTACATTTATCATGGTGCGATATTTATCCGGATTGGTGCTAACACCCAGAAGTTGACCTCTGCTGAAGAGATGCGGGATTTTTTTCAGCAACAACTTAGGATATATTTTGACGAAAGCCCCTGTCACACCTTTAAATTTCCGAATGACTTCGATTTTGAGCAATTTGAATCATTTCTAAGAAAAGCTAATATAACCGCTACTTTACCCGAAAAAGCCATACTCGAAAACCTTAAATTGCTTACGGATGATAAATTTTTGAAAAATGGAGCGGCTTTGTTTTTTGCAAAAGATCCGACAAAACACTATGAAAATATTTCAATCCGTTGCCTTTTATTCAAAGGAACAGATAAGCGATTTATTCATGACGACAAAGAATTTAAGGGAAATTTGATCAGGCAATATAATGATGCGGTGGAATGGTTGTACAGCAAACTGGAACTTCGTTATGATATTGAATCACAAGGCACAAAACCAAGAAAGGAATACCTGGAAATTCCAGACATTGCTATGAAGGAAGTCATCATAAATGCATTATCGCATAGAGACTATTACGAAAAAGGGGCAGTAATCCAAATTGAAATATATGATAATCGTATTGAAATTTCCAATCCCGGTGGATTAGTTTCCTGTATTAAACCCGTAGAGTTTTTTGGTTTACCGGAACCTGTTTTTCAAACGGAGGGAATATTTACGGTTTGTCTCTATCGTCCTGTCCGATTTGAAAAATGGTTAGAGCAATGGCAGAAAATTATTACTGTTAACCAAAAAAATATATTAATTGCTATCAATTTCGATAACAAAATTACTATTGGTAACTTATGCAAAAAAACAGGAATCGGGACAACTGCTGTTAATAATAATATTAGAAAGCTAAAGATTTTGAATATTCTAAGCAGGAAGGGTACAAGAAAAAAGGGTTTCTGGAACATAAATATGATTGCACATTCGTTGGAAGGTGATAAAGAAGTGTAGAATAAAAAAATAAAAAACATTTTTTATTAGTTTGATTATTTGAATATTACAAGAAGACAAAACAATAAAGTGTATAATAAAGTGTATAATAAAAATGATAATGAGTCTGTGTCAATAAAAAGGCAGGACTTTCTGTTGAAACGAGATTAGGAATGTATAATACATGAAATAAAATTTATATATTTGTAAAACAGAAATAAAAATTTGATCTATGAAAAAAGCTACATTATTATTTTGTGCTTTATGGTTTGCATTATCAAGCCCCGCACAGCAAAAAGCCGTAAGCATCAACGAAACCGGGGCGTCACCGGATAATTCGGCAATATTAGACATTAGTTCTACAGCCAAAGGATTATTAATTCCGCGGATGACTTCTGCACAACGAAATTCAATAAGTTCTCCGGCTGAAGGACTATTGATTTATAATATCTCACGGAAAAGTTCTGAATTCTACACCGGCACAGAGTGGGCAAGTGCAACTCCGGCAGGGACAATTATTCCTTACGCAGGCGATACTGCCACAGTACCTGCAGGGTGGCTTTTGTGCAACGGCACTGCCATTTCACGAGTTACCTATTCTGACCTTTTTACAGCCATTAGCATTGCCTGGGGCGGCGGAGATGGAGTGAATACTTATAACCTGCCTGATTTAAGAGGAATGTTTTTACGTGGTGCTGGAACGAATGGAAGCCAATCTATGGCTGCTGGTGGCTACTATTCAGGTGGAAATGTGAGTAATTATAGTGCTGATAAAATGCAAGGTCATGTTCACATGAATTCTATAGATGGAACCTTAGGCAGTGAGCAATACCAAATTATTACAGCGGCTGATCCTACCGCTAATTTTAATCCTAATTTTGGAAAAGTCAGTACTCCTTATACTGATAGTGTTAATGGAACTCCACGTACAGGAACAGAAACCAAACCTGCAAGTTATAGTGTGAATTACATAATAAAATATTAGAGGAGAGGTAAAAGAAATTTATATATTTGTAAAACAGAATCTAAAAAATAAATATCAGTGAAAAATCAAGCTAAAATAGTAATATTAAAAGAACTCAAAGAGCGTTTAAAGGGGCTTTTTGGTGATAATATTCAGGATGTTATTTTATTTGGTTCTAATTAAA
>JACQWN010000321.1 GCA_016209245.1 Bacteroidia bacterium | reverse complement strand
TTTTACTTTAAAAGCCCCGCCAACACAGATAAATATTAATGGATTATGCAGCGGGTTTTATATAATTAAGATAAACACTTGTAATGGGTTAATTATGAAGAAGCTTATATTACCATAAAATATAAAATCTTTATAAACTGAAAAATGACTAATGAATTGAAGATTTTATTAAGTCTAAGTAATAAAAAATATGTATCTTTACATAGTAAAATAAAATTTACCGGGCATTTGGTCCAAAAATTATATCCTGTCGCATAACAGTGTGATATATTTTCTGTAATTGTATGTGTTTGGGCTATTTATTGTAAAATTATATAAAATGTGATAATAATGGAAAAATTAAGACTTTCAGATAAGGCTAATGAAATTGTAAAAAGATTGGTAGATTCCAAAGATTCAGAAAAGATAGGCTATATAGCCGCTATTGATCCTCAAACTGGTGAAATTTTTTTAGGGAAAAGTATTGTTGAAGCTGCTAAATTAGGCAGGAAAATGAAAAATGATTCTAAAGCAATATTTTTCTTTGTTAGAGTCGGCTATCCTTCAGTTCATGTTCTTTAAAATTGAATGAAGTAGAAATTACAGAAATTGAAAAGGAATATCTTATAGGCATGACTCTTCTGAGGTCTATTTGCAAAAGAGCTATATTTGATTTTAATAATGATGAAGTTCTTTTTGGAAATTAATTCATCCCCACAACAAAGATAACATAGGGCTTACAGAGTTTTAGCTACTCAAATAGTCAATAGAAATGCACAATACTTTCCCATTCACCTCATAATTTCCCTCATTCACCTCAAAAGTTTTGATAAATTTAATTTTTTTTATAGTATTGCATTCGGTTTTACATATCTAAATAAGCAACCAAATAAATTAAAAATGCTTCTTTAATTATTAAACTTACTATGTCTGTTTCCCATCTTACGAGGAGGAGAATAATCTTCCCCTCCTTTTAGGAATGGTCGGGGGTGGTAAAAAAATTAAATCGTATGAAAAAATTAATTACACTTTTAACAGTTTTTATGTTGTTCTATGGTATAGGATATGCTCAGGTTTACGACACCATTGTGAAATGGACATTTCCGAATAATCCGTATGATTCGGTTGCTGACGGCGGTATTCCGGCAAATCTTGATAAAACTATCAGGTGGACGAATATTCCGGGCGATTCGGTGGATATTACTACCGTCAGCTCATGGAACCAGGTGATTACCGACACGCTTCCGGTTGAATGTAATGACATTGACTCGGTTTATATCCGCTGGCTTGTAAGAGACAATCTTACTGTCAGCGGAGGAACTGTTGCTGCAACCGGTTCGTCAAGCATTGACGATATAAAAATCTGGGGACATAATATTTCAGGAATTACTCCGCCTGCCGTTACAAATGCCTATGTTTACGATTTATCGCATATAAAAGTAATATTCAACAAACCGGTAAACAGCACTTCAGAAAATGTATCCAATTATACAGGCCTGCCACCAATTTCATCCGCTGTCCTTTCATTAACGCTTGATACAGTCACTTTAACACTGGCTGCACCATTAATTAACGGCGATGCATATACTCTCACCATAGATAATATTGAAGATACAAGCTCAATTCCTATGGCAATGCCGCAGGCGTTCAACTTCCTTTATAATAATTCAATTGCAAATATCGTAATTACTGAAATAATGTATAATGACCCCAGCACAGGAGCTAACAGCGATTCGCTTGAATTTATTGAATTGTACAATAATTCAGATTTTGGTATCAGCGATGCTGTTCAATGGGCGCCGGGACAAAACCTGAGCAATAATTCAGAAATGCTATGGTTTCTGCATCCGACACTTTTTCATATAAGCACACTTTAAATATAGTTATTACGGAAATAATGTATAATACACCTGAAACACCGACTGATAACTTAGAATTTATTGAAATATACAATAACGACACGGCTGCAGTTGATTTATCGGGTTGGACAATGCTTGGGGTAACCGATACTTTTCCTTCAACCATATTAAATCCGGGCGATTATTTTATAACTTGCAGATATGCTTCTACTTTTCAGAATTTCTTTGGGATACCGGTTCATCAATGGTTAGGTGGTAATTTAAGCAATAATGGCGAATCTATTGCTTTAATAAATCCTACCGGTGATACTATTGATATTGTCAATTATGATAATATTTCTCCTTGGCCAACAGAACCTAATGGTGCAGGACCTTCTTTAGTCCTTTGCGATTACAATGCAGACAATAATGACGCTACAAATTGGCTCTATTCAACTCAATTTACTGATACTATTTCAACCGGTGATAGTCTTTTTGCATCTCCGGGATCTGCTGATAGTGCTTGTATTCAGGTTTCTATAAATAAATTTTCTGATGAAAATAATATTATCTGTTATCCGAATCCTTCAAGCGGAATATTTAATATATGCCTAAACCATTCAGTTACCGGTAAGCTTGAAATTTTAAATATATACGGGCAGACAATATTGCAACTGCAAAACAATTTTATACCGCAATGCAGTTATCAGATTGATTTATCAGATGACGGAACAATGTTTGACAGCACAGGAATCAGATATAAAGGATATAGCTCATGGAATGCGAATGAAATCAAAAACCCGTTTAATATTTCATTGGATTATATCATAGAAGGACAGAATTATCATGGCATCAGCAAAATTAAACTCAGCTTGGCAAATCTTGATAGTTATATCGGTTACGCCCCAAATTATTATCTGTATATGGATAATAACGGAAGATTCAATCCGGTTGTCTGGGATTTAAACATGTCATTCGGCAGTTTCAGGAATTCCGACGGCTCAAATAATTTTAACGGACTTACTATTGATAAAGCGAAAAATCTTAACCCTTTGCAACATTTGACATTTTCAATCAAACCGCGTCCTTTAATGAAAAATTTATTTCAGAATAATACATTCAAAAGAATGTATCTCGCCCACATGCGAACGATTTTAAACGAAAATTTTGTAAATAATGAATATTACTCAAGAGGACAGGAATTACAGAGCATGATTAATGTTGATGTGCAGAACGACACTAATAAATTTTACAGTTACGCCGATTTTATCAATAATCTTGACACAACTGTTGGCGGCACGGGGGAAATGATAGAGTATCCCGGCATAGCCGACCTGATGCAGGCATGGAGCATACCTGTCGGATAATTAACAGAATATTACAAAATGGTCATTTCCCGATACTGTTATTAAGGCGAATAATTTTCTTATTGTTTGGCTTGATAATGATATGAGCCAGCAAGGATTACACGCAAATTTCAAATTATCAAAATCAGGCGAATCGCTCATATTCGCCGGTTCAGAAAATAATATTATTGATTCGGTCAGCTTTACCGAACAGGTTACTGACATATCCACAGGAAGATATCCCAACGGGACAGGTTCGTTTATTGCTATGACACCATCATTTTCAGATACTAATAACATAACTTCGGTAAATGAATATTATCTGGATACTGGCTTTTCAATATATCCGAACCCGGCCAAATATGTATTATATGTAGAATTTTTCTCTTCTAATAAAAGTACGTTCGAATTTTATAATATCATGTTACAGAAAATTGATGAGTTTTCTGTCTCTAAAGCATCAAACAGGTTATCTGTTTCACTGGAAAGATATTCCGACGGGATATATTTTATTAAAGCCGGAAATATTGTCACAAAACTGATAATTGTCAGATAGACAGTTAATTTATTACGGTCAGGAAAAACAAAAATATTAATATTTTTCAACCAATATTTTCCCTTTATATATGGTTCTCCCCTTGACTTTAAGCTCAAAAAGATAATTGCCGGAGACAAGCCCTTTACCCGATATTTGAAATGAACCGGTTGAGGTTCCTTTCCAATATCTGATTATTTTTCCTGTATTATTTAACAGAATAAAGTCATAGTTAAATGGTTTGTCAATATTTTCGATTGAAACAGTTGCATTATCAGTGAAAGGATTAGGATATATCTTTACAGGAATTAAGTTATCAAGGTGCAGTTCTTCGACTGCAATCATAAAAGACGGGTGTACTTGAGTGGAATCGTAAAGAAAGTCCAGATTATTAAATATTAATTGGTTCTGCGATACTTCAACGATATAGGTTGAATCCATATATAAGCCGGCAATCTCTACTTTTAGTTTATAGCTGCCATTGGCAAGGTTAGTAAATTCATATTGACCGCTGGTATCACTTACAGAGAATAACAGAGCGGCACCGCCCGGATTTTCCTCCAATGTTACTTTTACATTGCCTGCTTTTATAGCATCAGCCGGCTCTTTTGTGTCTATTGTAATTGTATCCTGCCAGATAATTCCGCTTAACAGACCATTGCCTGTTTGTACAGTATCAGACAGGTCCTCGACGACAGTAATTGTTATGTTTGTATCGCTTTGTACAGCAAGTGTTGCAGCATTTTCCCAAGCTACAGCATCACCATAATATGTTGGGAAATAGTTTGGATAGGTTCCATTATCAGGGTCTGCAAGTATGAGCCAATTGCCCCATGTAACATAAGAAAATTGAAAATGGCCTCCGTCAACGATATTAACAGTTTCTTCCACACCATAAAGATGCGCCCATTCGTCTTTAGCAATTAACTGAACTGTTCCATTATCAACAATATTTTGACCACCGGGCTGATAAACCATGCCTGTAATCGGAAATGCTTCAGCTTTATAGGTTACATACTCCACTTTTAATAAAGTATTGTTTTTATTACAATGTGCAATAGCAACCGGATAACCCAAGCCATTCGCCCAGAAATAATAATTATTTAAGGTATCATTGGCAATTTGCATTGACCATAATGTATCTCCATAAAATATGGCAGCAATAGTATCAATGCCGATGAAATATTCATGAACCCTTATTACTTCAAATGTATCATAAGGAGTAATCATTGTGCCAAAGGCATCAACTGTGAGAATCTTTTGAACGGTGCTGATATAAGCTGAGTCATAATCGGCGGGATTTTCGGCTATTTCAACGACCCAGCGCGCTGAATTTGGAAATGTGTCATTATATGTGGCAGGAGTTCCCATTAAAAGCTCCTTGGGATTCTCAAAAATATTTTTATCACCAAGGCCATAATCCCCTCTGAAACCAACGATTTTCATACCATCGGAACCTGACGACCAGTAGCAATATCCCCACTGACTCATGTCCACAGGCGCACCGCCATAAAATCCTGCAAACAT
>JACQWN010000320.1:1740-6097 GCA_016209245.1 Bacteroidia bacterium | reverse complement strand
TCCAGCGAGACCAATAACTCACCACGGCTGATTATCAACTATGGTCCTCCTGACCCTGTTTCAATCGCTGAATTATCTAATTCTAAAGAGGTAGGGATTTATCCTAACCCGGTAAAGGGCTTACTATCAATTGATATAAAATTCAACGAACGTATGCCTCTATCAGTTGATATTATTGATATTATAGGGAATATAATAATTTCACAACAAACATATAACGGCGGAATTGATATTTCGAAATTACCAAAAGGTATGTATTTTCTAAGAATAACATATCAAAACCAAGAGATAATCAAAAAATTGGTCAAAGAATGATGAGTCCACCCAGTTTGCGATCGTATTCGGACGAGTGCGGGTTTCGGTACTCAACTAAGTCGTGCGCAAACAGGGGATGCACAGACAGCTTACAGGGACTTATCAATCTACAATATTAAAATAGAACTGAAAGATGAAAAGTGGTACGTGGATTATGAATTATCCAACAAACAAATGGTTGGAGGAGGACCTCATTTCATAATTTCAGCCAGGACAGGGGAAATATTATCATATAGATATGAGCAATGAATAAAAAACAATTAATTTTGATTTTCATAAGATAAACGCATTTAATCAACTTAAAGATACTATTCAAAATCAAATGGTGACAGCAACGGATGAATTGAATTTTTTTTCGATGAAACTAATTTCTGATATTGAAAAACGAGGGAATGAATATTAAAATAATTAATATTAGAGGCAATCTGAAAAAAAGGAGGAACAAAATATGAAATATCTACAAATTAATCTCTGTGTATTAATTACAATTTTCGAGACATTTTGTGGCTCATTTTGTAATAATATCCATGCCTCAGAGGCAAACCTAACATATCTACAACATGATTGGTTTATTATTGAGGCCGATAATCTGACATTTTATGTTGATGTGCTAATGGACCCAGGTAGTTCTGTACCTTCTCCCGATGTAATTTTTATTACCCACGATCATGGTGATCACTTTAATAGTACGGTAGTGATAGATCTGGCAAATAGTTCAGGAGCATACATTGTTGGACCACAACCTGTAATGTCCACTTTAACCGGTTCTTTGCCGGATACACAGCTTATTACTTATGCTCCCTCTATAGGAGCAAAAATAACAGGGGACCTTTTAGGTGTAAGCATTACCATCTATGGAAGCTACGATGGCACTAGCCAGAATAGTTACAGGTTTGAGTTTCCTTCAGGTATAATTATTTATCATAACGGCGATATGCCTGGAGAGCAGTTTGAGACATTCGTCTCATCTGGATGTACAGAACTTTTAAATATGAATATTGCTATGTTGGATGAGTGGGCATATACTATGGGTATTTTTTATGCCAATTACAATCCAGATGTAATGATAAAAATGCATTTGTGGGATTCACCGTGTATAGTTTACACTAATTATCCCGCTTCTTTTAATCTATCCACAGGAAATACTTACACATACACTTATATTACTAATGTAGATGAAAATCCTGACCTGAAAAATGAAATTAATGTTTTTCCAAACCCATCGAATAGCATTACAACTATACAGTTCTCGAACCCTGAAAGCGAGAATCATACGCTGATTATTTATAATGCAAAAGGACAAGCGGTACGTAAAATTGAACATATTAGAAATAAAGTGGTCAAGATTGAGAATAAAAATTTGGAAAGCGGAGCTTACTTTTTTCAATTGTTAAACAAAAATGATATAACAGCAAAAGGCAGGTTTATAAAGGAATAAATTCACAAAGCATACAATTTTAAATTATGAAAAATTTTATTAATACTCTTTTCTCCCAGCAGAAATATTCCATCTGTACAAAGGAAGATCACTTTCTATCGCTGTATGGTCAAATCAGTCTTTCGGATATTATTAATGATAAGACCAGATTCTCTAATATAAATCTGAAAACAGATAAAATAATCAGATACAAGGGGCGTATTGAGCTTGGACAATATAAGGAAAATTCAATATTATGAAAAAGTCCATTATTTTGGAAGAAATGCAGGTACAATTTATGACCGTATGACCGGTATATACATAAAAGATAAATTAATAGAATATGGAATGCAGGAAGTCTGGATTGATACTTTTGAACTATGCAACTGGCAATGGTTTCCTGACGAAATGGAACTGACTCTTATTGGCGGTTCATCGCCGGGAGTGCCTCTTCAGGATACGATTTTTGAACATATAATTTCTGTAGGATCAAATAATACATCAATATCAGGGATAGAAGGGGAACTTATATATGCGAATCTTTGTGAACCATCCGATCTTGCCGGACTTGATCTGACTGAGAGGATTGTTTTAGTCCGCACTTTGCCGGATATGCAACATCCGCTCGATTCAAGTCAAAAGAATTTTTTCCATCATACTATAATGGATAATATAGGGAATATTACAGGCGGAGCTTATGGAATACCTGTTGGAATCATTGTAATACCATGGCTTGCGGGCGCTCCTTTAGATCTGAATGTTGCAAAAACAAATGGCAATTGCAATGGAATTCCAAATTTACAGATTAGCTACGGTGAAGGCGCTTACTTAATAAATGTCATTCAAAGCTCCGGTGCGGATCTACCGAATGTCAGAATGAACATTCAAGGGCAATGGGGTAAATATGGATTATATACGCAAAATGTTATCGGTTCTTTACAGGGAAACGGCGTTTCTGATAAATGGATTATTTTTCAGGCTCATATTGACGGGTATTTAAGCGCCGCAAATGATAATGCAAGCGGATTAGCTGCATTATTGGACCTGGCTCGCCATTATGGTCAAATAAATCAATTTGAACGAAATTATAATATGATGTTCGTCGCTACAGCAGCTCATCATAATGGACCTGGTTGCGGTTCAACAACATTTTCGCAGATGTACGATACTATCTTAATAAAAACTGAACGTATATTTAATATTGAACATATTGCATCCAATTCGCTATACCCTGACGATACTGTAATGCATGTTCTTTTTGTAACCGATATGAACCCTGATATTATTAATTACTGGCAGGAAGGTTTTACTCTTTTTGGAGATAATCTGAAGATATGTTTGACAATCTCAGATGGATACCAGGCGGATTTATTTCCATACGAGACGCTTAATGTTCCTGCCTCTATGTTATTTGAACCTTATTTTTTCTGGTATCATACTAATCATGATACTCCTGAAAATATCTCACCTGACCATATAGAAAGCGTTACAAAAATTTATGCTTTTGTAACCGATAAATTGAATGAAGAATTATCAACATCAATACCATCTCCACAAGACATCCGAAATAAGATGTCTGCATTTCCAAATCCCTTTAATTCAGAAACTACTATTTCGTTTCCGAAATTTGATAATAAGAGCTACATTTTGACTATTACAGATATGAGGGGTAATCAAATCGGAACATATAACAAAATAAATACAAAGCGAATTACAATTACGGGAAAAAATCTGCCAGATGGAGTGTACTATTGTCATCTATTTAATGAAGATGGTTACATTATAAGTTACAAGTTAGTAAAAAATTAAATGAATCTCAAGCAATTTTTTAGACTTTATTTTTTCATGATGCAAAACAACTGGCAATAACAAGACTTTACATAATATTAAGGTATAGAAATAATTTAATATAGAAATAAATTTATTACAAATTTTAAAAATGAAACTATGAAAACTTAATTTCGCCATTTTTCAAAATGCCTTAATAGTTTATGATGAGCTTGTCGAAGTATAGTTATACTGCAAAAGGGATAAATTTCCGCATTTTAAAATACATGACGCTCAATTGTCTTACAGACGAATTGAGGTCGCTGACTTTCGTTCGTCCACAGGACAACGAAACGTCATATTTCTATATTTGCGGAAATTTATCCCGTTCGTAGTATAACAAATTTGTTTTAATTTGTTAACCGGCATTTGAAAAATGCCAAGATTTCTCTGAGATTTAGTAAGTTTTGAAATAATAATTATTTTTAACCTTTGTAATTTGTATAGACAAAATGAATTCCAAAATAATAGAATGGTTGCTCACCGGTCCTGCATGGCTCAGATATGCAGTCGAGCTTCAGCTTCTAGGAAATAAGCCTGAAGTTAAAACAGTATTGCAGGATGAACAGATTAAGCCGGTTATCCGCCGATTAAAAGATAATCGTGTTGGTATCCCTGCTCTACCGACAGGAAAAGTATCTTATATATCTACAGGAAATGCATACTGGGATTTATTCTTTCTCGCAGATATCGGACTTAACGCTGCTGAACTCGATATCGGTGATGAAATTGAGCATATCTTTAAACTTCAGCGTCCTGATAAGATGTTTATAACCGAACAATACACTAAGCCGAACT
>JACQWN010000320.1:0-1658 GCA_016209245.1 Bacteroidia bacterium | reverse complement strand
TTATCGTCAGTTGCTAAAATGGGATTCAGAGATGACATAAGACTTCTGGAGCATATCAATGTAATTTTCGATTCGCAGCGCTTGGATGGTGGGTGGCATTGTGCGCTCAGCAGGGCAAAGGGGAACCGGCTTCAGGAAACGGAATCATGTCCTATGGATAATTTGAATATACTGATGCTGCTTGGACAATACGAACAATTTAGAAATGCTCCGCGATTGCATGGAGCAATTGATTTATTGCTGAATCACTGGGAAAGGAGAAATGAAAAGCATCGACCTTACGGTTTCGGTACTGGTTCCGATTATTCCAAGCTGAAATATCCGGCAGTAAAATATAATATCCTGAGAGTTCTCGATGTATTATCGTTATACCCTTATGCCATGAAAAGTGTTATCTTTGCAAATATGCTTGATTTTGTACTGAAGAAAGCAAAGGATGGTAAATTTTTTGCCGAATCAATCAGTAAATCATATCCGGAGTTCGATTTCGGACAAAAAAAAGAACCAAGCAGGTGGATAACATTTTTGATTCTCAGGATACAAAATCGTTATAATCAGAAATAATGAAAGCTATATTTTTATTAATTTTGTCAGCAATTATATCGGGATGCAACAATAATACAACACTTAGCACGATGTCACAAAACTTTATTAATGCAGAAAGTTGCTTGACAAGGGACGATTTCAACTTAGTTAAAAAATACGTTTTAGAAAATGGTGAACAAATAAAACTAAACGAAACGGGATTAATAATAGATAAAAATACCTTATCAATACAATTATTATTGGGAAATAGGCTCATCGAACTAATAGATTATCAAAACTATAATCATATTATTGTTATTGACAAGAACAATGAAGAAAAAATTCCTGTATATTTTGTTTCTAATGAAAATATTCCATGCGAAATATCGGCTTATTATTCAGTATTTGATACTGAAGACAATATTAGAATAAGAAAAAATGATTGGTGCAAAATTGTTACGGAAATTAAAAAAGTTAAGGAAAAATCTTCCGCTTTGATTGATCGCGAAACAGCCCTGAAAATTGCGGAAAAGGATGCACAGTCAGCTTACAGGGACTTATCAATCTACGATATTAAAATAGAACTGAAAGATGAAAAGTGGTACGTAGATTATGAATTATCCAACAAACAAATGGTTGGAGGAGGACCTCATTACATAATTTCGGCCAGGACAGGGGAAATATTGTCATATAGATATGAACAATGAATAAAAAAACAAATAATTTTATGCAATTTTTCAATAATTTGCTCATCTTCATAATTTTATTTCTAAATGTAAGCTGTGCCCAAAACACCCGGGATAAATATGAATATTGGGAAGACCTTTCAGATGTTACAAAATCGGAATTATTGCAGGATAGCAGTATTATTCCAGTTGCAAGACAATTTTATCTTGGAAACCGCTTCATGGCAGCTTATACCGATTCGACTATTTCTGTTCTTGATACGATAACTTATACCCCTGATGATAAGAACAGGTGTTTTTATTTACATCTTCTTGATACAATCACCGAGCACACGGAAGGTATAGTAGCGGAATATATAGGTATAAACTGGGTTATTTTGATCAAAAAAAATCGTAACTTCTCCATATCCACAGGTAAAAACAATTAATTGACCTAACTTCTAATTG
>JACQWN010000319.1 GCA_016209245.1 Bacteroidia bacterium | reverse complement strand
GAGCATGAACTTGACTGGGTAAATGTATGGGACCCGTATTATGTGACAAAATTCAAAGTTCTTTATGATGTTTACCATACTCCTGAAATATATATCCTGAATGAAAAAAATATTATTGTTGCACGCAGGGTTGAAGCGGAGCAGCTCGAAAAAACATTGAATTTATTATTAAAAAATTGATATTATACTATACTTTGCACGGGTTAAACTTGTAGTGAGCCATGTCGAACTATTATTACATTTTGTTCATAAAAGATTAGTTAGTAGTGTGTATAAGAATTGAAAATTTTTTTGTAAGTTTGTCATAAAATTATTCATCCTGAAAATATGCATAAATTAATTATTATATTATTTTCATTAATAATTTCATATAAATTAATTTATGCACAAAATGAAGTAATTTCTAATGATAGAGAGTTATTTCCTATTTTACAATTAAAAATATCCAGTAGTCTATTATTAGGAGAAATTCCATTAATTATTGAATATCGCCCTTATAGAAATATTGGAAATGAATTTACATCCAGCTATGTATATTTATATCCTATAATCGCCTCTGAAAAGTTAAGTTGTACAGGGTATAAATTCACCTATGGTTTAAAAATCTATGTTCATAAAAATTTTAAAAAAAGTAGAGAATTTTATTTAAATCTTCAAATATTTTACAAAGAAATTTGGGCCTCTGATAGATATTATTCTGAGGACGGTCCTATTATTTATGGCGGAGGTGAATGTTACGATAGATATTGGTATAACTTACACAAGCGTGTTTATGGATTTAAATTTTTTACAGGGTGGGCAATAAAAAGAACTCATTTGATTTTTGAATTACGATTTGGGCCAGGATTAAGATATATAAAAACTTGGAGAACAAATGTTCGATGGTGGACTGTTAATTGCTATCGCTTCAGTCATGATTATGATTATAATTATAACAACTTGCCAAAAGAAATGGTACTGGAAGCAATAGCACCCACAATCCATTTTGAACTCGGATTTAATTTTAATATAATTCAAAAACCATACAAATGAAGAAATAACCTAAGAAAAAATCCAAATGTACTATCTCAAATTTTTTATAACATTTATTTTAATTACCGGGTGTCGTATTTTATTTGCACAGCAAGGAATACCTTATATAAGAAATTATCTGCCAAAAGAATATGGGGGTCATAGTCAAATTTTCTCTATTTGTCAGGATAACAGAGGAGTTATGTATTTTGCAAATACACCGTTTATTACCGAGTATGACGGGAAAAATTTCAGACAAATAAAAATATCAGATCGCTTTGTTACTATTCGTTCTTTAACAAAAGGAAATGATGGAAGAATTTATATCGGTGCTGAAAACGATTTTGGCTATCTAGCTCCCGATAAAAGTGGAAATATGTGTTTTTACTCATTATTAAATCTGGTTGATACTAATGAACGAAATTTTGATAATGTATGGATGACCTGCATGCTGGGCAATAAAATTTATTTCTCTGCCTACGAAAAAATTTTTGTCTATGAAAATAACAAAATCACTATAATTAAACCAAAAGTTAAATTTCATTTAACATTTTCGTCAGGTAAAAAGATTTATACTTTAGATTATGGAGAAGGTTTAAAGAGCTTGGAAGGAAATAATCTTAAATCAGTTGCAGGTTGTGAAAAATTTGCTGGAGTATCGGCAGTAATTGATTTCGGCTCAGATTCTTTACTTATTGCAAGCGAAAGTAACCTTTATATTCATGATGGTAAAAAAATATCTCCTTTTATATGTGAAGCAAACAAATATCTATTAAATAACCGCTTGTACAGAATGATAAAAGTTTCCGATACTATTTTTGTTGCTGCAACTTTACAAGGCGGAATTGTCTTGATGAATAAAAGCGGAAAAATTAAATTAATAATCAATAAAGATACTGGCTTACAGAGCGATGTTATTTTATCCGTTTTCCCCGATGCTGCTGGTAATATATGGGCTGGTGGAGATAATGGGTTTAGTAAAATTGAAATTTCCAGCCCCCTTACAGAATTTGACTCAAGAAATGGGCTTAATGGGACAGTTAACAATTTAAAACTTTATAATAATACTATTTATGCTGCTACAGATGCCGGTGTTTTTTATCTCCATAAAAATTACAATGGATTTATTGACAGATTTATTTCTTTAGATAAAATAACATATCAATCATTCGATCTTAATTATTTCAATAACTCGCTCATTGCCGCTACAGGTGGCGGATTGTTTGAAATTAATCAAAAGAATAATATAAAAAAAATCAGCAATATTGTTATTAATGCAGGTGCTATTTTAGCATCAGAGATATTTCATGGCATTATATATATTGGCACATTGCATGGGTTATCGGTTATGCAATTTGAAAAAAATGAATGGAAATATTTAGGAAACATATCAAAATTAAATTGCGATGTTAGAACGATTGCGGAAACACCTGATGGCGACATTTGGATTGGTACATTTTCACAAGGACTTTATAAGGCGCTTATAGGCGAAAAATTTTCCCTTACCCCTGAAATTATTTCTTTTACAGAAGAAGATGGGCTTCCGCTTGATTGGTACCAGGTAATTAATTTGAATGGAAAAATTGTCTTTGGCACAGAACAAGGTTTGTTTTATTACGATGAAAAAAAATCAAAATTTTTTCTTGATAAATCATTTACTGAAGATTTTTCTTTGCCTCATTCAAGCATAGTAAGAGCAGAATATGATAAAAATGGAAATCTTGTCGTGATTAGCATAGGTAATATTGCTATTAATGCTCGTGATGAAAATGGAGAATTTCATTTATATAAAAAACCTTTTATGCGAAATATAAAAGGTGAGTTTTATGGTTTAGCTGTTGATAATAAAAATTACATCTATGCAGGAGGCCCTGACGGCGCTATATGTTATAATTCCGAAATCAAAAAAAATTTTAATATTCCATATTATGCTTTAATACGTTATGTTATTTCTGGCAGAGATACTATTTTCATGGGAACATTTTTCGATTCGGATAATAAAGTTATTATTAACCAACCTGAACATCAAAAACCGATAATTGAATATAAACATAATTCTCTTACATTTGAATTTTCTGCTGCATATTTTGAACCGGAATCATCACTTTTATATCAATATTTTTTAGAAGGTAATGATACTTGTTGGTCTCAGTTAACCACTGACACAAAAGCATCATATACTAACCTTTCTGAAGGTTCATACAAATTCAGAGTTAAGGCCTGTAATATTTATGGAGATTCCAGCCAGGAATCTATTTATATGTTTACAGTCATGCCTCCCTGGTATCGCACTTTGTGGGCTTATATTGGTTATGTTCTGATATTTATATTTATTTTCTATATTTCATTAAAACTATATACAAGACGGTTGAAAGCTGCAAATATCAGATTAGAAAAAATTGTCCAGGAACGTACAATAGAAATCAGAAAGCAAAATGCAGAAATTTTGCAGCAAAAGGAAGAAATTACCGCACAAAGAGATCAAATACTCGTCCAGAATCAAGAATTACATCTGCAAAAAGAAGAAATAATCGCTCAACGCGACGAAATTGAAGCCCATCGGAACAAATTAAGTAATCAGAATATAATCCTGACAGAGCAAAAAAAAGAAATAACCGACAGTATTACTTATGCAAGACGGATTCAACATGCGATGTTGCCTGACCTAACAAAATGTTTCATCGCGCATATGCGTGATGAAACATTTATTGACTACTTTGTGCTTTTCAAGCCCAAAGACGTGGTGTCAGGCGATTTCTACTGGGTAAGTCATGTAAATGAATGGCTTTTATTCAGCGTTGCTGATTGCACCGGACATGGTGTGCCTGGTGGTTTTATGAGCATGTTGGGAATTGCATTTTTAAATGATATTGTCAGAAAAAAAGAGGTCACTCAGACAAATCATGTACTGAACCAACTACGGCAGTATATAGTGGAAGCTTTAAAACAGAATGGCTTTACTACTAACAATAATAGCAGTAAGGACATACAGCAGGATATACAGCCGTATGCCTCTACAAATAATTCATCACAATTAGATACAACGGCCGAGGCCCCCTTCGCTACTTCTGAAACTGACGTTTCATCAAGCTTTGCTACGACGATCAAGGATGGCATGGATATCGGAATATGTGCTTTGAATCTGAATCAGAATGATGATGGAAGCTACAGATTATTATTCGCAGGAGCGTATAATAATCTGTATTTAATTCCTGCTTTTGCGAAGCAAAAGCAGGAATTAATTGAGATAAAAGGCGACAAGATGCCGGTAGCTATTCACATGAAAATGGATGATTTTACCGAAAATGTCATTCATGTTCACAAAGGCGATACATTATATTTATTTTCAGACGGATTCAAAGACCAGTTTGGTGGAGATAAAGGCAGGAAATTCAAAGCGTCAAAATTTAAAGAATTACTAATATCGGTTTGTCATAAGCCAATGACTGAACAAAAAGAAATTATTGACAAAACAATCGTTGATTGGATGTCGTTCATAAACCCTGATACGAATCAAATGTACGAACAGACGGATGATATAACTGTGATGGGTATAAAGATTTAATCAAAATGCATATATTTTATACACCGGAAATTTCAAATGAATATCATACTCTTGATAAAACTGAATCGAGACATTGTATCAAAGTTCTCAGATTAAAAAAGGATGACATAATTTTTTTAATTGATGGTAAGGGGGGATTTTATACTGCAAAAATTTTAGAAACCGATCCTTATGCTTGTAAAATACAAATAACAAATAAACAAATTGAATATGGAAAACGAAAATACAAATTGCATATAGCCATTGCCCCGACAAAATCTATAGATAAATTTGAATTTTTTGTTGAGAAAACGACAGAAATGGGTATTGATGAAATAACACCGGTAATTTTTCACAGGTCGGAAAGAAAATCATTAAATATACAGCGGTTAAATAAAATAATAATATCGGCCATGAAACAATCGGTAAATGTTTATCTTCCGAAAATACATAATATTATAAACTTTGAAGCATTTATAAATAACAACACTTTCCCCGGACAAAAATTTATAGCCATATATTCAGAGAAAGAAAAATTTTTAAAATCGGAATATAAATCCGGACAAAATGCTTTGATTGTGATTGGACCTGAAGGAGATTTTACCAAAGAAGAAATTAATATAGCAAACACAAATGATTTTATAAATGTAAGTCTTGGAACAAACAGGTTAAGGACTGAAACGGCAGGTATTGCAGCGTGTCATACAATTTATTCGGCAAATTTAGACCATGAATAAAAAAGTCACCACTAAGACACTTAGAACACTAATAAACACTTAAAAAAATGATAACACTAACCTGAATAATTCATAAAAAAAATTAGAAAATATATCAATAGCCACGTCCTTTAGGGCGTGGAAAACAAAATAAGATGCACTCTCTGCCCACAAAATTTGGGAAATTTGGCATTTAAAAAATGCTGAATTTTCAAATTTTGCTGAAATAAAGAAGGAGGGGGTACTTCTTTTTAAACCCCGCCCTAAAGGACGGGGCTATTGATATTTTCAAGCTAAAATTTATGAATTTATATTAAAAACAGATGCTATTTAGTTTATTATTATTTTTATATTTTTGCGATGAAACTTATGGATGAGTATTTACTATTTTTTAACTATGATAAATATTAAGCATTTTATTGTTAATATTATAGGACTGATAATATTTTTACATTATTGCAACGGTCAAAATACTTCTGTAAAAATAGGGCTGTTAAAATATAATGGAGGAGGCGATTGGTATGCCAATCCGACTTCGTTACCAAACCTGATTGAATTTTGCAACAAAGAGCTTAAAACAAACATTGCCCCTGATTATGCTACAATTGACGCAGGCAGTCCTGAAATATTCAACTATCCATTTGTTCATATGACAGGACATGGAAATGTGGTTTTTTCCGACCATGAGGCGAGAAACCTTATGAATTATATGATATCAGGCGGATTCCTTCATATTGACGATAATTATGGGTTAGATTTGTATGTAAGGCGTGAAATAAAGAAAATTTTTCCTGAAATTGAATTAGTAGAATTGCCTTACT
>JACQWN010000318.1:3196-5287 GCA_016209245.1 Bacteroidia bacterium | reverse complement strand
ATCGGTAATTTAAATATTCTTATTCCATCGAATTTATACAAAGCATTGGCGACGGCAGCGGCTGTAGGTATCATGCCTATTTCACCGATTCCTTTTGCTCCATAAGGGCCGACAGGGTCTTTTACTTCAATGCCAATCACTTTAATATCTGGGGTCATATTAGCCCGTAAAACTCCGCAATCGCGTAATTTAGTACTGAGCAAATAACCATCTTTCATTTGTAATTCTTCAGTAAGGGCATAACCGACACCCATATGAACCGAACCTTGCATTTGCCCTTCAAAAAGTGCAGGATTAATAATCATGCCTGCATCGTGAGCGGCATAAACAGTTTCAACTTCTCCGTTTTCATTAACTATTGCAAGCTGGGTAGCATAACCATAAGCATAATGAGTGATATGTTCTTTTACATTAGGATCGTCGGGTTTAGTAGTCCAATCGCAGCGCCAGCCACCTTTATATTTTCTTCCAGTCAGTTCGGCAAGTGTGTGATTTTGTAAATCCTTTTTAAGCGGCTTTGCCGCTTCAATTATTGCATTACCAACCAGTGTAGTCCCTCTTGATGAAGTAGTCATTCCTGTCTTTATTCCTGCTGCAGTATCAACAACTACTTCGATATGTTCGGGATTGATACCTGTTTCCTGGCACAGCATCTGTTGTGCAACAGTGTGTACTCCTTGCCCCATTTCGGTCCATCCATGATGTAAAACAATGTGTTCAGGCGATTTAATTTCTATAATTACGTCACTGAAATCAGGCATACCATTCCCAACTCCGCAATTTTTTATTGCACAGGCCAGTCCGGCATATTTCGCTTTATAAAAGTGTTCCTTAACAGCGAGTAATGTTTCCCTGATTCCGACAGCTTTCAGCTTTTGACCGGTTGATGTAGTCAAGCCATCAACAAGAGCATTATCATAGCGGAATTGCCATCGGTCGAAATTTCCCTTTTCACAAAGCATATCAATACAGCTTTCAAGAGCAAAGCAAACCTGATTGGCGCCAAAACCGCGCATAGCACCGCTGGGTATATTATTGGTATAAATTGTTTGGGATTCCACATCAACAACAGGAATATAATAACCGCCTGAACAATGGCCTGCAACACGCTCCATTACTTTTGTCCCCACAGAAGCATAAGCGCCGGTATCGCCTTTGGCACGCAATTTTAAAGCCGTCAGCTTACCTGGCTTATCGCAACCTATAGTAATATTCATGTTTACAGGATGCTTTTTGGGATGCACGATGATTGATTCATCTCTTGTTAATGCTACTCTTACCGGCTTTTTGAGTAAATATGCAAATAAAGATGCATGCCCCTGTACCGTCATATCTTCCTTGCCGCCAAAACCGCCTCCGTTAGGTACTAAAATCACCCGTACTTTATCTTCGGCTAATCGTAGCAACCGGGCAACCTGACGCCTGTCTTCATAAACCCCCTGACCCTGGCTATATAGTATTAATCCATCTTCACCATCAGGTAGTGCTACTGCTGCTTCAGTTTCAAGAAAAGCATGCTCGACCCTCTGTGTTTGAAATATTCCTGATGCAGTAAATGCAGAATGATTCAATGCTTCATCTGCATCTCCTCTTTTAATTATACAATTTGCCAATAGGTTTGCATGATTCGGATGCACTTTTATTTCTTCTTTTAATGCATCATGTATGTCGGTTACAGGTTTTAACGGTTTATATTCCACTTTTATCATTCTGAGGGCTTCACGCGCTGTATCTTCGTTTTCAGCTACAACGCCTGCAAGAACATCGCCTATATATCTTGTAATTTCCCCTTGAGCAATCATCAGCGGCCAATCGTTATAAATAAGGCCGATAAAACGTTCACCGGGGATATCCTTAGCTGTAAATATTCTGCTTACCCCTTTAAGTTTTTCAGCTTCGCAGGTATCTATTTTTAAGACTTCTGCCCGGGGATAATCGCTGAATTTCAAAGCGCCTGCCAGCATTCCGGGAAATTTTAAATCTGCAACAAACGGACGCTCCCCTATAGCGGTTTAATATGCTGAATATTTAGGATCACTATGTCCGATTTTACCCGTTAAATCAGATAATTTAACAGCTTGTTTCTTCACT
>JACQWN010000318.1:0-3153 GCA_016209245.1 Bacteroidia bacterium | reverse complement strand
TTCCTGAATCGCTTCAATAATTTTGTGGTATCCGGTGCAACGACAAAGGTTCAATGTTAAGGTATTTTTAATTTCTTCTTTAGTAGGCGAAGGATTTTCCTGCAGTAAAATTTTTGTCCGCATTAGGAAGCCGGATGTGCAAAAGCCGCATTGAATCGCCCCTTTTGCTATAAATGCATTAGCCAAAATTATCTTTATTGGTTCAGGAATGCCATCGGTTGTAGTTATTTCTGCCTTTTCAAGAGTTCTCATCTTTGTTACACACGATAGCTTTGCTTTGCCGTTGATTTCGACAAGGCATGCTCCACAAGCAGACTGTCCCGAACAGCCATCTTTTACTGAAATTAAACCTTGTTCCTGTCTGAGAAATTTAAGAAGCGATATATCACCGGAACCAGAATAATTTACCTGTTTATTATTTAATGTGAAAATTATCATATAGTCATATATTTATATCTAAATTTATGAATAATGCAGGCGTAAAAATAGAAAAATTCAAGCAGAAAAAAATGAATAAATTATTTACAACAGGGCTGTTCGGTTAAAATCATTAAATATATGGAAAAGCAATACACTATGAAATTGCCACTAAAACCCAAAAACTCAAAATTCCACAAAAAAAGATACAATAATTTAATGATATTTAGTGCTTTAGAGTTTTTGTGGCAGAATTTGGCTGAACAACCATGGTTTTGACAACAATTTTGTTAAACCGGATAAATATCTAATTTTGCATTATAAAAACACTGATATTAAATTTTTTGAATTATAAATTTGTAATATTAATCACCTTAACCTTTGCACGGTTCGGGCATACTGTTAATTTATATTCAGATAATATTCCCGTAATTATCTTAAAAGATGCTCCTGAATATAATTTGAATGAGCGTGTATGCATATATAAAGATACAACCGGAAGAGCTACAATCTATAATGTACAATCAAATGATTTTAAGTATTTTAAAAGAAATAACCAAAATAATATTTATTTTCCATTTAGCTATAATACATATTGGATTAAGTTCAGAGTTAAAAGCAAACATAGTCATATCAACAATTATTTTCTTGAAATAAAAAACAGCACTGTCAATAAGCTTCAATTATACTATAAATATCAAAATATACTTGTCAGCTCTCAGGAAACAGGCGACAGCCATCCGTTTAGAACACGACAAATTCAAAACAGGAATTTTGTATTTTCTCTCGATTTAATTCCTGATAAAATTTATACTTTTTATATCAAAGTTAACGGCGAAGGAGATGCCCTTAATTTACCAATATGCCTTTATTCTTCAAAAGGTTTCGTGAATAAAGTTGTTCGTGAATATACTTTTTATAGTATGTTTTACGGAATACTAATTACCATGCTGATAACAACAATACTAATGGTATTTATTAATCTACGTTTCAAAGTTCATTTTTATTATATTGCATATATCTTTATTATCGGTTTTTGGAATTTTAATCTCGATGGGCTTGGTTTTCAATTTTTATATCCTGGCTTGCCATGGCTTACAAACCGGCTTGTTTTTGTTCTACCTTTACTGGGATTTATTTCCCTTGCAGTTTTTACATCCGATTTTTTTGAAATAAAAAAACACCGGCCACGTCTTTACTTTTATTTTGTTACTATAAATATTCTCACCGCACTGATAACATTGCTGTCAATATTTGATATTTTCAATCTCTGGCATACATTTATTATTTTGCTTGTGGTTGGCTCTATAATTTTGCTTTCAATTTCAATATCCGCTATTATATTTTACAGAAAGGCCCCAACGTTATCTGTCTATTATCTTTTATCATTTCTGGTATTAATAATATGTACTGTTATTTTTTCATCAAATGTAATTACCGGCGCCTTTGGTTCAATGTTCCGTGATAATGCTCTTAAATTCGGCTTTATTTTTCAGGCGATTATTTTATTTATAGGTTTAACTTTTCGCACGAAGCTGCATCAGAATTTATTGCATAAAGAAGCGATTCAGCATCTGAAAGAGATAAATTGGCTTAAAGAAAAAGCTAATATTAATCTTGAACAAAAAGTTCTGGAACGTACTGATGAAATTGAAAAAAGAAACGCACAATTAAAAACGGCTTATGATGAAATATCGTGCATAAATATAGAATTAGAGCAGCAAAAGGAAGAGCTTAGCGCTGTGCGTGATAAAATTGAAGAACAAAATGTAATTTTAGAAAAACGAAATAAAGATATAACCGATAGCATTAATTATGCAAAGCAGATTCAAAAATCAATATTTCCATCAAATGAGCATTTTAAGAAACTGTTACACGATTCTTTTATTTTATTAATGCATAAAGAGATTTTAAGCGGTGCTTTTTATTTCATTGAGGAAATTAATCATGTCGCTAGTCAGAGTGCGACTCAAGGCAATGTCGCTAATCAAGGTGCGATTCCAAGCAATGCCGCTAGTCAAGGTACAACTCTAAGTCGCACCCTGACTAATAATATGTCTGCAAGTCACACCGTCACTAACAGGGAGATTATTCTTGCAGTTGTTGACTGCACCGGGCATGGTGTTCCCGGCGCACTGATGTCGCTAATTGCCAGAAATTTGCTGTATCATATTATTAAGGAGCTGAATATTATACAACCTGTCGAAATTCTTAGAGAACTTAACGATGGTATATTTAAAACCTTGGGACGAACCTCGTCGCATTTAACAGGAAAGGAAGGGATGGATATAGGTATAGCAAAAATTGATTTCAATAATATGCGGCTTCAATTTTCAGGTGCAAAGAATTCTCTTTATATGTTTAAAAACGAAAAATTACATATTTATCGCGGCTCAGGTTTTTCAATCGGTAGTTTTTATAATATTGATAAAATTGAGGTTATAGAGCATAATATCGAGCTTCAAAAGGGCGATGTGTTATATATGTTTACCGATGGTTATACTTCCCAAAGAGGCGGTGCTGACAGAAAAAAATTCAAATTCAACCAGTTCAGGGAACTATTAAATGAGCTCCACGGGAAACCGATGATATATCAACGGCAAATTCTTGAAAATACTTTTGAAAAATGGATTTCCTTCAAAGATAATACCGGTGCTGTACAAGCATTTGAACAAATAGATGATATTCTGATTATCGGGATTAGAATTTAAACTTTTTTCAATCCATAACGGATGC
>JACQWN010000317.1 GCA_016209245.1 Bacteroidia bacterium | reverse complement strand
ATACTTATTCCAAAACCCGATAAGCAAGGTTCGCAAACCTCGTGGTCGGGCGGCGAATATTTGGTAATCAATAAAAGCACAAAATATCCTGAGGAGGCAACTGCATTTATAAAATTTTTGATAAGTAAAGACTCAGCGTTATATTTTGCACAAAGCATTGGTATGCTAAGCCCAGCGGCGCGTGAAGCAATAAATGATTCATATTATCAATACCAACCCGAACGTAAGAAAATATTGGAACAATTAGCGTTATCACAAGGTTCACCGGCGCATATACAATGGATGTATATGGTAGATATTCTTGACAACTATTTTGCTTTAGCAATTGAAGGTAAGAAAAACGTTTCATCAGCTTTAAACGATGCAAAAAAAGAAATTGACGAATATCTACAAATATTACGTTGATAACATAGACCTTTTGTAAAAGTGAAAATAACAGTAAAACTATTTGCAACGCTACGTACCATAGTCGGAAAAGATAGTGTTGTATTAGAAATTCCCAGAAAAACAAAAGTTAGTGAAATAATAAAACAGTTAAAAATATCAAATTATAAATCTTTATTAATAGTTATAGTTCCTTCAAGAGTGGCTTCATATCCTGCACCTATGTTGATTTCCAAATTATTATAAGTAAAAGCTTTAACTAATTGAGAACCATTACCATCATAAATGACAGTATTGGGATTAGCACTAGCAATTAAGTTATTAATAGATAAAACTTTGCCAATAAACAAATTAGCATTTGGATTCTGAGTTAAAGTTCCTGCACCTGTTAATACAGAATCAACATCAATATTTGTATTATTAGTATAAGTGCCGTTAATTGTTAAATATGGGACAGGTAAACCTGCACTGCCGTCAATAAATTTGGAAGAACCGGTTAATGTATATTCTCCAAAACCAGCAGTAAAAATTCCATCATTCTGAATATTTCCATTTATTGTAACAGGAGAAGCAACTGAAACATTCCATTTCCCGGAGGTATTAACAGTAATATTATTAAAAGTTTTAATACCTGATGCTTCGGTAATATTAAAAGTTCCTGAAATAGTATTATTATTATTAACATTCAAATCATAATTACTGATACCGGCAATACTGCCATTACTAATAAAAAAATCATTTGAAACAGTAGTAGTTCCGGAGAAATCAGCAGTCATTCCACCAGTATTTGCAATCATTAAGTTATAATATGTTAATGGTTTAATTGCCTGGATACTATTACCATTATAGATTACAGTGTTGCCGGTTGCAAAAGCGTTAAGAGTTGTAAGAGAAAAACTACCAGGAACCCCAATAAAAAGTGCAGAATTATTTCCTTGGGTAAGTGTTCCTGTTCCTGACAATGATGAAAAAACCGAACAGGTATCATTATTGGTAAGACTATTGGATATTAATAAATTATCTATATTAAATTTAGTATTATTTGTATAAGAACCAGTAATATTTGCCGAGCTTGAATTAAATGAAAATCCACTTATACCACTGATTGTTTTATCTGTACCGGTTAAAGAATAAGATGCATTTGAAGAAGAAAATATGCCATTATTTTCCAAATTACCATTTATAGTAATTGGAACAGTATATGTAAAAGTTTCTAATTTTCCTCCGTTATTAATTATGATATTATTAAATGTTTTTATCCCTGTTACGCTTGAAAATTGTAATATTCCGGAGATATTTGTACTAACTGAAACTGAAATATCAACTGCACCAATATCACTAATACCGGATATTATATTAAAATTGTTGTTTATAACCGTGTTCCCACCAAATGAAGCAGTTTCTGAACTTTTATTAATATTCAAATTATGATATGTTGTTGGTTTAACAGATTGAGCTCCTATACCATTATATTCAACTGTATTAGGATTTGCTGTAGCATCTAATGCAGTTATTGTACAAGTTCCTCCGATTTTTAAGACAGCATTGGCACTGTTTATAAATGTACCCGAACCTCCAAGAGCAGATAATACAATAAGAGTTCCTATATTGTTTGCAGCTACACCTGTTGCTATATCCAAATTAGGAAGTGAACCGGTACCACTTATGGTTTGATTTGGGGTGGTTTGAAGAATAATTTTAACAGGTGAAGTGGATACAGTAGCATTTATTATTAAGCCACCTTGGCTTGTTAAAATACCTGCAGCGCTTCCTGAAATAGTACCGGTTTGACTAATAGTAATTCCTCCTGCCCCTACATTTGTTGTTGTAGGAGATATCCAATCTGCAACTCCATTAATTGTTAAAGAATTACAGTTACCAGGAGCACCATCCATGGTTATCGTATGGCCTGTAGCAATTATTACATCATCAGCAGTGCCTGGAGGAGTAGCACCCCATGTGGTTGCAGATGACCAATTTCCACTTGAAATTGATGTTAAAGTAGCCGCATAAGCGCCACTAAATAAGAATAATGCTGAAAAAATAAAGAATGTAATTGTTCTCATAGTTTTAAAGTTTAAAGTTTAAAATAAGATAAATAAGTAATATCCCGTAGAAAAACATTCTGCTTAATATTATTGCTCGTCATTGCGAGTCACGAAGTTTCGTGACTCGCAATGACGACCAGTTATATTTTAGTTAATAATGATTATCATATTTTCAACCCTTAATTCGCATTAATAAATCAAATTGAAAAATTTTTTAACAAAAATATAAATAAATTTTTATATAACAAAAACAATTTGATATAACGCAAAATGAAAAATATTAAATCATGAGTCTACTCTAAAAAGTATTTTTGACACGAATTTCACGAATTATCACTAAAAAATATAATTGATAATCAATATATTAAATTTGTGTAATTCGTGTTAAATGTAGTTTAAAGGGGTTTTTGAAGTGCACTCAATCATCAAAATATAAGAAGCGAAAAATCTTGAAAAGGTTGCATTTATGTTTTACAATACTTACGAATTCTGCAGACAAAATTTGTTTATATTTGCTTCAAACAATTTAATACAATTATGTTTAATAAATTGATTGTTAGGACCTTGCCACATTTACCTAAAAAATTGGTATGGGCATTTTCAAAAAGATACATTGCCGGGCCATCTCTTGATGATGCTGTCAGTGCCTCAAAAGAGCTGAACAGAAAAAAAATCAAAGTCACAATTGATCTTTTGGGAGAGTTCATAACAAATCTTGAGCAAGCAGAAAAGAATAAAGTTCAGTATCTGAATATCATTGAAACCGTTTTAAAAAGCGGTATAGATGGGAATTTTTCGTTAAAACCCACTATGTTTGGGTTATTGCTCGATAAAGAAGCATGTTATAAAAATATCAGAGAAATTGTTTATCTGGCATCAACAAAAAACAGCTTTATCAGGGTTGATATGGAAGATTCCCGGTGTGTTGATTTGGAAATTGAACTTTTCCGGAAATTGAAAGCAGAATTTTCAAAGAATGTAGGTCTGGTTTACCAGGCATATTTGAAAAGAACACTGAATGATATAATGAATATGAATGTTCTTAATTCAAAAGAAATACCTGTCAATTTCCGCTTATGCAAAGGAATTTATGTAGAACCGCCCGAAATCGCTTATAAAAAATATGAAGAAATAAATAAGCATTATCTTGAAGATTTAGAATATATTTTTCAAAATAAAATGTATGTTGGTATTGCCACACATGATAGACTCCTTGTTGAAGGCTCTTACAGGTTAATTGAAAAATACAAAGTTTCCGGCAATATGTATGAATTTCAGATGCTTTACGGAGTTACGCCTTTGAAAAACAGCGATTTCAGTAATGAATTTGTTTTTAGCACTTCACGCAGCAGTGGCCCCGGAGGCCAAAATGTAAACAAAGTAAGCTCCAAGGTTGAATTACGGTTTGATGTTGATAATTCCAAACTACTATCTGATAAAGAAAAAGCAATAATCAGGAATAAACTGCAAAATAAAATCAATAACCAAGGTATTTTGATAATTGTTTCGCAATCGGAAAGAACCCAGCATGCAAATAAACTGAATACAATTGAAAAATTTTATCAGCTTATTATTAAAGTATTAACTCCTGTAAAAAAGCGAAAACGTCATAAAGTTCCGAGAAAAGTTAAAGAAAGACGATTGGAAGAAAAGCATAGAATAACTGAGAAAAAGGCTTTAAGGAAAAAATATAAGCAATAAAAAGTAACAAATTTTTGCTATTTGATGTCAGAAAATAATCAAAAATGTCTAATTTTACATCTAAAATTTATGGTATATTGAGCATGTCGAAATACAGGATTTTAAGAAATCTGAAATCCTAAATCCTAAATCTTAAATCCTAAATCTTAATATGAAACTTTACCCAATACGCGATAGAAACCTTAAGCTCGATGGCGGTGCAATGTTTGGTGTTGTGCCTAAAGTGCTTTGGAATAAATATTATCCTGCTGATGAAAATAATTTATGTAACTGGGCAATGCGGTGTCTTTTAGTCGTTGACAACAATAGAAAAATCCTGATTGATAATGGTATTGGCGAGAAGCAAGATGAAAAATTTTTCGAACATTATTATCTTAACGGCGATTTTTCAATTACCAAATCACTTTCAGAGTATGGATTCAAGCCGGAAGATATTACTGATGTAATATTATCACATCTACATTTCGACCATTGCGGCGGTTGTACAATGTTCAATAATGACAAAACCGGGATTATCCCATCATTTCCAAATGCAATATATTGGGTCAGCAAGAAACAATGGTTGTGGGCAAGTACTCCGAATGCAAGGGAACAAGCATCTTTCCTCAAAGAAAATATATTTCCTCTTATGGAAATTGGGAAATTACAGCTTATCGGGGATGAGGATATAATTTTGTTTCCTGGAATCCGGCTTGTTCAATATCATGGGCATACTGACGGGCAGATTATTCCGCATATTCAATATCAGGATAAAACCGTTGTATTTATGGCCGATTTACTGCCATCTACCGCTCATGTTCCTTTATCATGGGTCATGAGCTATGATATAAGACCTTTAATAACTTTTGAAGATAAAAAGAGTTTTTACAAAGAGGCACTGCAAAATAATTATATTTTATTTTTTGAGCATGATCTGTATCACGAATGTTGCACAATACATGAAACACCGAAAGGGGTTCGGGTTAAAGAGACATTTAATCTTGAACAGTATTTATACTGAATGCACTAATTTACCCCGTTGGCAGTATAATTGACTATACAAATGGATAAAAATAACACAACACAACAAAAAAGCAATACAAAGTACATTTCTGAATCGTTCAGAAAAACATTGCTTGCCAAAGTTTTCGCTATTACTGGTATTCTTCTCACTTTACCTTTTGGAATTGATGCACTTTTTCGAAAAGAGTATAATTTCGGAATATTTCTTCTGATTTTATTTGTCATTATCACAATTTTAAATATTCATCTTTGGGTTACAAAAAAATATCAGCTCGGAAATACATTAATTGTAGCATGTATGTTTCTTGCCAATATTTATCTTATTACTATATTAGCGAGAACCGATACTACAGCGCCTTTGTGGCATTTTGTGTCCCCACCGCTTTTCCTATTTGCAACTAACCGGAAAACAGGAACGTACCTAATAATAGCTTTGATTATAATTACAGTTTTATCGTTTGAGCTTATTCCCGAATTAAAAGAAATTTATACAACTTTTTATAAGATTAGATTTTACAGCATTTTAGGAACAGTAATCCTCCTTTCATATATTTATGAATTTGTAAGGGAAAAGAGCTATATTGCTTTCATCGAAGCCGACAAGCAAAAAACAATTTATTTGCAACAAGTAATGGAGCAAAATGAAGAGATTCAGCAAAAGAATGAAGAAATAGAGGCACAGAGCGAAATTCAAAAACAAATGAATGAAGAGCTTCTTGTGCAAAAAGAAGAATTACAAACTCAAAGCGAATTGTTGCAAACTGTCAATAAAAGTCTGGAACGAAGCAATACTCTTATTACCGATAGTATTAAATATGCAAAAAATATTCAGGAAGCCATTCTTCCTGATATTAAAATCATTAAAAAATATTTTCCCGAATCATTTATTATTTATTTACCAAGAGATATTGTTAGCGGTGATTTTTATTGGTTTTCCGTCCAAAATGAGATGCAGTTTATTGCGGCGGTTGATTGTACCGGACATGGCGTACCCGGAGCATTTATGAGCATGATAGGACATACATTGCTTAATGAAACCGTAAATGTCAAAAATATTTTATCTCCAAAAGAAATATTGGATGAACTTAGCCGGGGCATATCCGGTACATTAACTCAAAAAGGCAAAACCGGGCTTAAGGATGATGGGATGGATATTTCATTATGCCGTTTCGATTTGAAGCATAAAGAGCTGCTGATTGCAATGGCAGGCCATTATGCATATTTTTCAGATGAATCTCAGGGTACTGAAACCTGTATTCAGACTATAAAAGGTGATTCAGTTTCAATTGGGGAAACTCAAAAGAAAGGAGATTTCAAATATTCGGAACATAAAATTAATTATACCGGACACATAAGAATTTTTATGCTCACTGACGGATTTACTGACCAGTTCGGCGGAGAATATGACCAAAAATTTATGGCAATACGCTTGAACAGAATGTTAAATGAAAATAAAAATTCAGATATGGATGAGCTCAATAATTTATTAATATCAACGTTTGAAAATTGGAAGAGCGGGTATAGTCAGATTGACGATGTTCTTTTAATTGGGATAAGGGTTTAGGAGGACTAAAAAACAAAACAATAGACATTATGAACCGCATTATTATTATAATATTAACTATAGTAATCAATGCGGGAGCATTTACCCAACCTGATTATTCTACAAAATCGAAAAAAGCGATTGCTTTATTTGAGGAAGCTCAAGCCAGTTACAATTTAATGGAATATGATAAAGCTATCAGGTTGCTTAATGAAGCGCTTGCCAAAGATGAAAAATTTATCGAGGTATATCTTCTTCAGGCGCAGATTTATAATGAAAACAAGGAATTTGAGGAAGAAATTAAAAGATATCATAAGGTTATTGAAATCAATCCTGATTATTCTCCAAAGGTTTATTTGTTGCAGGGGCAGTCATATTTAAGAATTGGGAAATATGAAGAAGCGAAGCATCTGTTTGAAAAATTTATTTCATTCCCGGACTTGGATGAACAATTAAAAGTAACTGCTCAAAGGATGCTTAAATGTGCGGATTTTGGAGTATGGGCGATTGCAAATCCCAAACCATTCGCACTTGTAAATCTTGGAGAAAATATTAATTCTCCACTAAATGAATACTGGACTTCGCTGACCGCCGATGAGCAAACTATGATAATTACTATTCTTATTCCTCGCACTGGTGTTAATCCCGACAGTCCTGTTTCTGATAAAACCTTTCAGGAAGATTTATATGTGAGTCATTTTGAAAATAATGAATGGACGAAAGTTTATAATATCGGGCCGGAAATAAATACTGAACAGTTTAACGAAGGTACACAGGCGTTTTCAGTTGACGGGAAGTATTTATTTTATACTGTCTGCAACAAACCTGGCGATTTTGGCCGTTGCGATATTTATTATTCCATGAAAGTTGGTGAAAAGTGGTTAATTCCCGAAAACATAGGTCCACCTGTCAGCACAAAAGCATGGGAATCGCATCCTTGTTTCTCATCTGATGGAAAAACATTGTATTTTGCGAGTAATCGTGCAGGAAGCAGAGGAGAGATGGATATCTGGACAAGTACACTTCAGAGTAATGGTAATTGGTCTGAACCTGTTAATATAGGAGATAGTATTAATACCAAAGGGTTTGAAATGTCACCATTTATTCACCCTGATAATCAAACTCTGTATTTCGCATCCGACGGTCATATTGGATTGGGTGGAATGGATATTTATTATTCACGCCGTACGGCTGATGGAACATGGTCTTCTCCGGTCAATCTCGGTTATCCTATTAATACATGGCATGATGAAAAGGGCTTGATTGTCAATGCAAGGGGAGTCCTGGCTTATTTTGCATCAAATCGGTTCAGTAACCAAAAGGATGATATTTTTAGTTTCGAATTATATCGGGAAGCCAGACCTTGTATTGTCACTTATGTAAAGGGTAAAATATATGACCGGAACACTAATAAAGGATTAGATGCAAAAATTGAGCTTTCCGACCTTGAAAGCAGACAAATTGTAGTTGAAGCTAATTCCGATAAAGAAAATGGAAAATACCTGGTTTGTTTACCAACTGAACGCGAATATGCGTTCAATATTTTTAAAAGGGGTTATATGTTTCATTCCGAAAATTTTTCTCTTAAAAATCTTGATAACCCTTCCGAACCATATTATATGGATTTTCCGCTTGTACCAATCCGGGAAAATGAAATTATTGTTTTAAAAAACATTTTTTTTGAAACCGATTCTTATGAATTGAAACCGGAGTCTGAAGTAGAATTAAACAAGCTTGTAGGTTTTCTTGATGAAAATATGAATATTCATATCGAAATAAGAGGTCACACAGATAGCACAGGAACAAAAGAGCATAACGAGCTCTTGTCATTAAACAGGGCGAAATCGGTATATGATTATTTATTAACACATAATATAGAGCAAAGTCGGCTTTCTTACAATGGTTATGGTTTTTCAATTCCTGTTGCTTCTAATGAAACACCTGAAGGCAGGGCAAAAAACAGGAGGACGGAATTTAAAATAATCAAACTGTAAACTCAATTTATTGTTTGAGCAGCTTTTTCATTATGATTCCATCATTTGTTTGAATCCTTGTTATATAAACCCCGCCTGATAATTTTGATATATCTATTGTTGTCTTTGGAGCAGTTATATCCATATCTTTGATAACCTGTCCATGAATATTCATGAGCTCAATTTTTCCGGCTTGTAACCCTTCAATTATGACTGTGTTATTAGCCGGATTTGGATAAACTGAAATGTACCCTGTATTATTTACAGATACAATAGCTACGGGAATTTCATTGTCATCCAGATTTGAGAATGATTGGCTATATGGTCCGCCCTGGGCTTTTAAATCTCCTGATGGATAACATGTGTCGTTTTTAAAAACGCCGATTCGATAATATAATTGACCCATCGAAGGTGGCCAGTCGGTATAAGAGTTGTACCCTGTGGCAATGCTGTCAATCAATGTCCAACCTTCTGAATTTGTATGCCTGTAAATATAATAACCAAGGAAATAAAACCCTTGGTATTCGGTCCAGATTAAGTTCCATGAATTACCGATACCATCATTAATGGCGAGGTGAATGGTTTTGTGAGGTTCGCTCGCCGGGCTTTCGTTTCCGCATTGGTCAACAGCAGTTATTTTATAACGATAAGCTCTCATCTGCGGGTTTGAATTTGTATCGAGAAACTGGCTGTACTGAGTATAGCCAACAGAACCTGCAAGAAAATAATATCCCGCCCAACTGCCTTCACGATAAATGTTGTAGTGGTCAATGGTGGTAGTTATTTCCTTTTCCCAAACAATGAGGTTTTTTTGTTCTGTAGTATCAACTGAAACAATACAGATTTGAGGAACCGGCGGAATGATACCTGATATTTCAACGCTTGTTGCTGCAATGCAATTGTTGGCGTCTATCACTGTCAGCGAATAAACACCAGGTGCAAGAGACGTGGCTTGCCACGTCTCTACGCCGTTGTTCCAAAGGTATGTGTAGGGCAGAACACCGCCGCTTACAGATGTGTAAATTGCACCATCACTACCGCTGCAGCCTGTCTGTATAACACTATCAACCGTTATAACAGGACCGCCGGATGTATTGATGTTAACCATTACTGGATTTGCTGAACAACTATGCGAATCAGTCACCGTAACCGAATAAACACCGGGCGCAAGGCCGGTTTGCGTTGCATTCGTACCTCCCATGCTCCATAAGTATGTGTATGGGTGCGTGCCTCCGGTAACAGTAATTGTAGCTGCACCATTTGTGTTTCCACAAGTTGCGGGAGTGGTAGTCGCAACTGCATTTAACTGGTTGGGCTGACTTACAAAATAACTTGCTGTTGTCATACAGGCATCCGCATCTGTAATTTCTATTTCATACGGACCTTCGGTTAAGTTTGAAATATCTTCAGTAGTAGCGCCTGTAGTCCATGAAAATGTATAAGGGAATGTGCCTCCGGATACTGTAATATTGATTGCTCCATTGCCCGAACCATAGCATGTTAAATTGGTAATGCTGCTCACAGTAATAACCGGACCATTGTTGTTGCTTATGGAAGCGAGCGTAAATTTGACGCAACCATTGGCATCGGTAACAGTAAGCATATACATACCTGCTGCGAGACTGTCGGCAACGGATTGCATGCTGCCGCTTGTCCATGCATAAGTGTAGGGTTGCGTGCCTCCGGTAACGGTTGCTGATGCACTGCCATTATCCTGCCCGCATGAGGCAGATGTTGTGGTAATGTTTAATGTTATGGCTGCCGGTTGTGTTACGATGTAGTTACTGCTTGCGGTGCAATTATAATGGTCTGTAACTGTTACGCTGTATGTGCCGGGGCAAAGATTGAAAATTGCGCTTGTTTGCTGATAATA
>JACQWN010000316.1 GCA_016209245.1 Bacteroidia bacterium | reverse complement strand
TTTTAGACATTTTTTCATACATTCGTATGGTTTCCTTATAGACGAGGCGAAATTAAGACCTCTGATAAACAATATTCCTGACATTTATTCCAGGTTCAAAGAAGAAATAGAGAACTATCTAACAGAAATTGATGAATGAACTAGTACAATTGCCTTACAGACGAATTGAGGTCGCTTGACTTTCGTTAGTCCGCAGGACAACGAAACGTCATATTATATTTGCGGAAATGAGTGCCTCTCTCACCCCATAATAATATTACTGCTGTCATTTCGAGCGACGCTTGCGCCATAGCTATAGCACCCGAGCAAAGCGAGGAATCTGTTCAATTTGAGCAGTAACTTTTTTCGATTTAAAAATGAAATAATTTATCCCGTTTTTCAGTATAACCAAAAAAGAATTATCTTTGAAAAAAAACTATTGACCTATGACTATACTGTGAAAGGGATAAATGTCCGCATTATTTTAATACCTATATATTGAACAAACGGAATGTACAGACGCCCAATACTTCGACTTCGCTCAGCGACCTATTGGGCGTCTCTATCGTTCCAAATATATTGGAACAAAATGCGGAAAATTACCCCGTTTCATGTATAATTTGAAATCTTAAATTTTAAATTATGAATCGCTATTTTTAACACTGAGCTCTGCCAAGGTACCGTATTCATTTTTTGTTTCTTTTGGGGACTTGGAATTTAGGATGAGCGCTTTCAGCGCCATGGCGCAAGGCGCCACTTGGGACTTCTTTTGTCCAGAACCAAGAACTCAGACTTGTACCAAGTGAAGACGAACTAACCCGGAACCCGAAGATTGACTCCTTAAAAAACGTAATAAAAACCGCCAAGCACGATACTACCCACATTAATGCTTATTTAAAATTAGGGGATGAATTTATTTTAATAAATCCCGATTCTTCACTGAAAATTGATTTTATCGCTAAAGAATTGGCTGAAAAGCTCCTCACCTCCCGCCCCAGCACCCAGGTTGCCGACACAGCAAAAAAACAATTAGCAGCTTCTCTCAACAACATCGGCTATATTTACAAAATGCATGGTGACATTCCAAAGGCATTGGAATACTTCGGTAATGGGCTTAAGATTCAAGAAGAAATTGGCGACAAACAGGGAATGGCTTTATCGCTTGTTTTTCTCGGAAATCTTTACCTTAAACAGAACAACATTTCCAATGCCTTACTATTGGGAGAAAGAGCTTACCGCCTGAGCAAGGAGCTGGGATTTCCTGATAATATTGAACGTTCTGCAGGTTTACTGAAACAGGTGTAAGAAAAGCAGGGCAATTATCAAAAGGCATTGAAATATTACAAAAAAGAGGTAATAATGTGCGACAGCATTGCTAATGAAGAGAATTATAAAAAAACCATGAGGCAGCAGGCGAAATACGACTACGGGAAAAAAGCCGCTGTTGACAGCATAGCCCACACCAAGGCAATGGAAATAAAAAACCTTGAAATAAAGCGACAGGAGGCGGTAAGCAGCAGGCAGAGGGTGGTAATATGGTTCGTGGTTTGCGGTTTGTTGTTGGTGGTTGGCTTTGCTGTTGTCCTGTACAACCGCTTCCGCATCATCCGCAGGCAAAAAGACCTTATACAAAAACAAAAAACGCTCGTTGATGAAAAAAATGTAATAATTGAACAGAAGAACAAAGACATTACAGATAATATAAATTATGCAAAACGAATCCAGGAAGCAATTTTAACGTCAAGTGAATATTGTAAGAAAATTCTTCCACAGCATTTCATTCTCTTCAAGCCAAAAGACATAGTAAGCGGTGATTTTTACTGGGCTTATGCAGTAGCTCATCCCAAAATGCAAGTCGGCAGTCCACCTGCCGACTGCCAATTGCCTACTGTTATATGGACAGTCGCCGACTGTACCGGCCACGGAGTACCGGGCGCTTTTATGAGCATGATAGGCAGCAGCTTGTTGAATGAGATAATAATAGAAAATGGCATAACCACAGCAAATATTATATTAAATGAATTAAAAAGCAAAAAACTTATTGAGGTCAAGGCTGGACAAGCAACCAATTGGCTACCATTCAGACAAAGATGCACCATTTACTCAACACGAAATACAACTCCTGACGGGTGATACCATTTATTTGTTTTCAGATGGTTATGCCGACCAGTTTGGAAGGGAGAAAAGCAAGAAATTTTCATATAAACGTTTCAAAGATATTTTACTTTCTATTCAGGACAAAACAATGGACGAACAAAAGCAAATCCTTGATGGGACCATAGAAAAATGGCGAGGCGAACAAGAGCAAGTAGATGATATATGTATAATTGGGGTTAGGATTTAATAATAAAAAATATGTATCTTTGAAAAATTATTTCATTATTTTTTTTGAATCTCTATTTTACAAAAAATTATGTATCTGAAAAACCTGACATTGCTCAACTTCAAAAACTACAAGCAGCTTGAATTGGAATTTTCGCCACGCATAAACTGTCTTACAGGCGACAACGGTAGCGGAAAAACCAACCTGCTTGATGCAATTTACTACCTTTCGTTTTGTAAAAGCATGTTCAACCCCGTTGATAGTCAAAATATCAACTACAATGAAAATTTTTTTGCCGTTCAGGGTAATTATGTTGTTGATGAAATAAAAGAAAACATTTATTGTTGTGTAAAAAGAGGACAAAAAAAACAATTCAGACGCAATAAAAAAGAATATGAACGGCTATCGGAACATATCGGGCTCATTCCGCTTGTGGCGATAACGCCGTTGGACAATGTTCTGTTTACCGGTGGAAGCGAGGAGAGGAGAAAATTTATTGACAGTGTCATATCGCAATTTGATCGGCTATATCTCGAAGATTTAATCAGATACAACAAGGCGCTTGCACAACGAAACCAGCTTTTAAAAGATTTATACCGGCATCCTGCCGGAAGTGTTGAAGAAACGCTTGAATTATGGAATGAGCAACTAATTCTGCACGGAACCAGAATCTATGAAAAGAGAAAAATTTTTACCCAAGAATTTATTCCTGTATTTCAATATTATTATTCTTTTATTTCAGAAGGTAAAGAACTAGTATCTTTATTATATGAATCGCAGTTGCATCGTCAGAATTTCAGAGACTTATTACATGAATCTGTCGGAAAGGATAAGATATTGCAATATACAACAACCGGTATCCATAAAGATGATTTATTTTTAGAGCTGGAAAAGCATCCCATTAAAAAAATCGGCTCACAGGGACAGCAAAAAACTTATCTAATTGCTCTGAAGATGGCTCAGTTCGATTTCATAAAAAAAAACAAGAAATTCAACCCTGTACTGCTTCTCGATGATATATTCGATAAGCTCGACGTATTCAGGGTTAAGCAAATTTTAAATCTTGTCGCTGATAATATTTCCGGACAAATATTTATTACCGATACAAGCCATGAAAGATTAGAAAAAATATTAAATACAAATAATATTCAGTATAATTTATTCAGAATTAAGGATAACTTAATTCAAAAATTATAGTTACTATTTAGGTTATTTTTTTTATCATAGATTATTTCACCGAAGTACGAATTTGTTACGAACTTACGAATTACGAATCCGACAATAGGCGA
>JACQWN010000315.1 GCA_016209245.1 Bacteroidia bacterium | reverse complement strand
GAAATACAAGAAAATTTTCTTTGCATTCGATTATAAGTATAAAGAAGTTAAATATGAAGAGAAGGTAAATTCCTATTATTTATCACAGGAGACAATGACTATATATCATTTTAAGGAAGTATCGGCGGTGCATTTTTCAACCGGATTCCGGTTTGTGTTCAGCGGTAATATAATGTTAGAAACTTATTGGGGAATGGGAATAAGAACTAAAAGAATGTACAGTTCCGAGTACTCAAATAAGTTATTGGCAAAAACGGGAAACAAAACGTATGATGAATTGCCGGATATTAAAGCGGGTATAAGAATAGGGGTGGCGTTTTAAAATTTGAGAAAAGTTTATTTTAAAAACTTTTCTCAAATTTTATTTGAAATTATTTTTTAAAATATATTTTACTACATTTGAACCTCTGAATTATTTTCCCTTTTTCAAATGAAAAAATTTACGTTGTTTTTTTTAATTATTCCTTTATTCGCTGCGGGGCAAATATCCGATAATTTTGAAGATGGCGATATTTCAGGGTGGACGCAAAGCACACAGGGCAGATGGGCAGCTTCAACCGATAATCCGATTAACGGCAGCTATTCTTTACATCATGTTTATGACAATACTAGTTCAGGAATTGACCTGGTATCTTTTCCAATGTATCTGCAGGATATTTCATCTGACACCATTATATGGAAATTTCAGATACGACATGGTTATGATCCTTCATCATACAATAACTGGAGCATTTTTATTTGTTCTGATCAAGATGCAGTTACTATGAATAATAATTTTGTTCCTCACGGATATATTATCGGTGTTAATTATAATGACGACGATGATAATATTAAATTCTGGAAAACATTAAATGAATCAATAACAGAAATACTAAACACCGGTTATAATTGGGAAAATAATATCGGCGCTTCAAACTTTTGCAGCTTTGAAATCACAAGAGCGCCTATCGGGGTCTGGACAATTAATATTGATGCAGATGGCGGTTTTAATAATCTGGTAAATATAGGTATGGTAATTGACACAACCTATTTATCCGGTATTTATTATGTTATATATTATAAATATTCAAGCACTCAGGACAGGAAGCTGTGGATTGACGACATTCAGGTAATGTCTTCAGGAGTGAATCCAAACAATATCAATTCAGTAATTGCTCAACCTGATTTACCTGTCGTGAATGATTCAATTTCCTCTGTTGCAACAACTTCTGAACAGGCGGTTGACGTTTTCAGGTTCAAAATTTCTGATGCAGGTTCAGGCGACGGCTTACCTACCGATGTCACTCAAATAGTTATTAAAAACTGCCATCCTGCAAACGAAGCAAGCTGGAGCAATAATATTCAGGGTATTGTTTTAAAAGATGGTTTTGAAGTTATTAATACCAATGCAACAATTCTTGAAAACGATATCATTATCACTGTTCCTGAAGGAAATCTGCTCGTTCCCGACGGAGCTGAAAAAGATATTACTTTGGCCGTTTATCTGAAAACTTCGATTGAGGATGGAGCAAAGCTGAAATTTAAAATTGATTCCGTCGGACATGGCTGTTATTCGTCCCCGTCAGGTTCAGGTTTCAGCGATAACTTCGGAAGTGAAATTATTTCTGAAGAATTCACTATTGATGTAGCTGCAACAAAGCTTAATTTTGTTTCATATCCTGAAATTGTCGGCGTTGGAATATTCTTTTCAGCATCGGTGTCGGCAACAGATATTTATGGTAATACAGATACGGATGGAAACATAACGGTTACTCTGTCGAAAGATTATGGACAAGGCGATTTAAGCTCGGTATCGGCTCTGACTCAATCGCTTGTTTCCGGTTGTTTTACATGGTACTTACTGACATACGACACAACAGGATATTTTACCCTGCTTGTAAGCGATAGTAACAGTATTCTTACCGGCGCTGTCACCTATTACATAAATGCAATTGTCTTTCCTGAAACGATAAACGAGACATTCGATGATGGCAATTTTTCGAATAATCCTGTATGGTTGGGAAATACAAATAATTTCCTTGTTAATCCTTCTTCGCTCGAGCTACAGTTATTCCCTGTTTCTTCCGATCCCGACACAAGTTATCTTGTAACAAATTTGAATACTGACTATGACAGTCTCGAATGGCATTTTTATACACGGCTTGAATTTGAACCATCCGGCAACAACAATGCAAGGTTTTACCTGATATCGGATAAAAATAATCTGACAGGCGAATTGAATGGATATTTTATTCAAATCGGAGAAGCAGGATCGAATGACGCTATTGAATTATTTAAACAAAACGATACAGTAATAACTTCAATTTGCAGGGGCGGTGAAGGACAAATCGCTTCTTATCCCCAAGTACGTGTCAAAGTTACCCGAAGCGCATCAGGGTATTGGAATTTATATGCCGACTTAAATGGAGATTTTATTTTCTTACCACAGGCATCAGGTTTTGATAATAGTTTCTCGCCCGATGTTTTTTCCTGCGGAATTTATTGTCTTCATTTAAGCTCCAGCTATAATAAAAAATTCTTCTTCGATGATATTTATATTGGGCCGATAATAATTGACACTGTACCACCCGATGTGAACTCAATAAAAGTAACAGGAACAAATTCAATAGATGTAGAATTTTCCGAGGGAGTCGAGCTATATTCTTCAATACTTTTTTCAAATTACATTTTAAATGATTCAATTTATCCAATAGATCTTGAACGCGATGCACAAAGCTATAACATCGTCCATCTTACTTTTGAAAATAATTTTTCTGAAGAAATCGAAAATAAGCTGACAATCATGAATGTGGAGGATTTTGAAGGAAATGCAATTACAATTATCGAAAAAATTTTTGTTCTTTATTACCCCAAAGAATTTGACATTATTATTAATGAAATTATGACGGATATTACACCATCCCCCCTTGTGCTTCCTCCTGCGAATTATATTGAATTATACAACCGTACCGCTTATGATATCAGTATTGAAAACTGGGCTATTCAAATTACGTTAAGCTCTGCGGCAAAATATCTTCCTGATATTATTCTGCGGTCGGATGAATACCTGATTATTACTGAATCGTTATTTGAAAATCAATTTGAACAATATGGTAACGTTGTGTCATTTACAAGCTTTGATCCCTCTAATGCAGGCACAATTATTTTAAGAGACGAAAAAGGGGGAATAATTCATTCTGTCACTTATGATGAAAATTTCTATAATGATAATTATAAAAACGGTGGTGGGTGGTCGCTTGAAATGATTGACCGTTCAAATCCATGTGGCGGGATAAATAACTGGAGAGCTTCTTCGGATGTGCGGGGAGGCACCCCCGGAGAACAAAATTCTGTATTTAGCAACAACCCCGATAATATCATTCCTGAACTTTTACGGGTTGCTGTTATTAATACTGATACCATACGATTATATTTCAGCGAACCTGTTCATCCTGCAAGCGTCCTTAGCCCGACTCTTTTTTCAGTTGATTATGGCGTAGGAAGCCCCATTACAGTAATCCCCGATGAACCGGAAAACAAAACAGTTGTGCTTGTATTTGCATACCCATTTAATCATGATACGATTTATACCATAACTGTAAAAGATAGCATTACCGACACAGATAAAACATTTGACCTTAAAGATTTAGTCATTGGAAACAGGGATGTTAATACCCTTGAATTTAAAACGATAAAGAATATTGCTGAAAACGGATATCTTGTTTTTCCACAGGAATACTATGTACTTACTGCAAATCCTCAATGGGTGAAAGAGCATTATTATTCAAAAAATCAAGGTAACTTTGTCGAAGTAGCTCTCCCTTCATACGATGACGATACTGGAGTGGTTGTCGTGTTTGACAAAGCCGAACGAATTATTGACGAGCTTGCTTATGGCGAAAGCATGCATTTCCAATTATTAAACAACAAAGAAGGTGTGGCACTTGAAAGAATCAATTTCGACAGGCCGGCAAATGACAGGACTAATTGGTTTTCTGCTGCCGAAAATGTTGGCTTTGGAACACCCACTTATGAAAATTCTCAATTCCGCACCGAAGAATCGGTTACACAGGAAATTACACTTGACCCGGAAGTATTTTCTCCTGACAACGACGGATTTGATGATATTCTGAATATAATATATAAAATGGATAAACATGGATATACTGCAAATGTTTATATTTTTGACAGCCGGGGAAGACTGGTACGCAGTATTACAGAGAATGAACTTCTTGGCATGGAAGGCCGGTTTATATGGGATGGGCTGAATGAAACGAAAAAACGTTGCAACACAGGTATTTATATTGTGTATATAGAAATTTTCAATCTTGAAGGGAATATAAAAAAGCACAAAAAAACTTGTGTTCTGGCTTCAAAGCTATGACAGATATTCCGCAGGAATAATGAATTATTTCGATGATACGAAAATTGAGGATGCCCAAAGATGACGGTAGTTTGGCGGTTGCAGTAGAATAATTTGTGAATAATGCAGGTTAAAGAAAGAAGAATTAGAACATAACTTTGTTAAAAAATATTTTTAAAAACACTTGCGGACTTTAATACCTCGCATTATATTTGCAGAATGAATGGAACAATAAATAGTCCTTTTCGATACGCAGGCGGCAAGTTTTACGCACGAAAACTTATTCTTGCCCATATACCAAGACATACGGCTTACATAGAACCTTTCGCTGGTGGTGGCAGTATTTTCTTTGCAAAACCAAAAGTAAAATTCAATCAACTCAACGACATTGACGAAGAACTTGTAAATGTATATAAGACTATTAGGGACAATCCCGAGGATTTAATTTGCTTTTTGAAAAAGAGAAACGAAAAAGAAAGTAGAATTCCAAAACACTTGATAAGTGGCATTTCGTTCGGTGATCCATTACCGGCGACAAAAGAACTTCATAGTTTTTTTAAGCTCGATTATCAACCTCAAAATAAAATTGAGAGGGCTGGTCGTTGGTTTTATTTAAACCGTACTTCATACAGTGGGATAATGAATAATCAAAATATGTATTGGGGTTATGGCGACAAATTTTCAATGCAACCTAAAAACTGGCCACAAAACATTATTCGGACAAATCAAAAATTACAAGGCATTGAAATTACAAATTTTGATTTTGAAAATGTAATTGACAATGCACCTGACGGTGCAATGCTATTCATAGATCCTCCATATTTTGACGCAGACCAAGATAAATTTTATCAACACTTTTTTTCAAAGCAAGACCATTTCCGACTTGCGGAATGTTTGAAAAAAAACAATGATCGTTTAAAATTATTCATCACTTACGACAACATTCCTGAAATACGCAAGCTATATAATTGGATGACTGAAATGCACGACAAAGAATGGAACTATTGTATTCAGAGAACAGACGACCAAAAAAATGGTACTACTAAAAAGGGAGAGCGCTATAAAGGGAAAGAATTATTTATTCATAATTACATTTCCGAAACTGTTCAAGAAAAAGAATTGGAATTTACTTACGCCTGGTAGATTTCTTACTTGATTTTCGTTTATGCTTATCATCAACCACTTGTAAAAGTCGTTCTTCAATTTCTGAAATTGGTTTCCAGTTTTCATCATCCTCTAATTTTACATACGGAGTTCTCGGAATAAATCCATCAACGGCAATATCTTTAGGAATACAAAAACGCCAATCAGTTTCACAAGACAATATTAAATCTTCATCCGTTCTTACCCCATAATGACCATACAACATCTCTTTTAATTCCGCACTATGGACAACTTCCAAATGTTCACCAACAGTATTTCCTTCAAAAATTGCGTTGGAGGTATTTGTTATCAATACATCAAAACTATCAACAGAATAACGGTCATTAGAGGTTCCTGCTAATTTTATATTACTTCTTGACCTATGACTTTTGACATTGAAATGTGGAACATTCAAAATCCTACTTCGCTTCCCATCACTGATAGAACCACGAACAGTACTCTTACTTTCAACTTTCAAAATCACTCCTGTTCTTCTATGTGTAATACTTATATCTTCATCATAAATTCCAGTTTGTGCATTCAAATTTAATTTCTGAACACTCCAAGTTGTTCGTGGTAATATTTTTTCTAAAAGTAAAAAGGCATTATACTCCATGGCCTTTCCCCTTATCATAGGAGTTACTTTTTGGTCTTCAAGTATTTCAGATAAAAATTCAAGAGGCACGTTGAATTTCTTGCAATAATTCAAAAGTTTTTCAGCAAGTTGTATTTTTTCTTCGTTGGTCATTTCGGAATTCCTTTGGTGAACTTGGCAACATCGCATCCAAGACATTCAGCGATTTTAATAAGAGTCAAAAAACTCACATTTCTTTCGCCTCTTTCAATACCTCCAATGTAAGAGCGGACGACATCAGCATCAAAAGCTAATTGCTCCTGTGACAGCCCCTTCTTTTTTCGTGCTTTACGAATTTGGTTGCCCAACTCAATAAGATGTTTACTCTTTTTCAACACAACAAAAGTATTTCAATGGTAATTATAATACCACAGACGATAATACCTCATTTTGAAGTAACATATTAAATTGAAATAACGGGTATGCAGGTAATAGGACGCTTACGTAATGCAGGTTTCAAAGCATTTTGACAGATAATTACTTTTAATTATCTTTGTCGCGTTTTGACAAGTAAAGTGGGTTAAATCCCGCACTACGTAAGCACCGAAACCATTAACTACTTTATCTCACTTTTGAAAAATGCTGAAAATAATAAGAAATAATTCAAAAGATTTGTATTTTTCCCGCTTCTTTCTGTATTTTTACATTCCTGGTTGTTAATTTTCGATATTATGAAATAATATGAATTATGATATTTTAATAATAGGCAGTGGCCCCGGCGGCTATGTCGCAGCAATCAGATCTGCACAGCTTGGAATGAAAACCGGTGTTATTGAAAAGGCGGAATTAGGCGGGGTTTGCCTTAACTGGGGTTGCATCCCGACAAAATCGTTGCTAAAAAGCGCCCAGGTATATGAATATTTGAAGCATGCATACGATTATGGAATAAATTGTGCAGGCGAAGTTAAACCCGATTTTCCCAAAATAATCGAGCGCAGCAGAACCATTGCCTCCAATATGAGCAAAGGCATTCAATATTTATTTAAAAAAAACAAAATTGATTATATTCCAGGATTTGGATGGATTAGAAATAATCATACGGTTGAAGTTGAAAATAACGGTATATTCAGAGAGTATTCCGCTAAGCATATTGTCGTTGCTACAGGAGCAAGATCCAAAGAATTACCAAACCTGAAGATTGACGGCACAAAAGTTATTGGCTACCGTGATGCCTTAACTTTAACAAAATTACCCGAAACAATGCTCGTTGTCGGTTCCGGAGCAATTGGCGCTGAACTAGCGTATTTTTATAATGCTATGGGAACCAAAGTGACGCTTATTGAACTGTTGCCCGATGTTGTACCTCTGGAAGATGAAGAAATATCACGGCAACTCGCCCGTTCATTAAAAAAAGCGGGAATAGAAATATTGTTGGAATCAACAGTGGAGCAGGTTGACACTTCGGCCGAAAAATGTAAAGCATTTATTAAAGGGGAAAAAGGAGATGAAATCCGTGAAGCGGAAATAATCTTGTCGGCAGTAGGCGTAACCCCGAATATCGAGAATATAGGACTGGAAGATTTAAGAATAGAAATTGAAAATGCGAAAATAAAGACCGATGAATTTTACCGGACTAATATACCGGGCATAAATGCTATAGGCGATATTGTTCATGGACCAGCGCTTGCCCATGTTGCCTCAGCCCAAGGGATCATATGCGTTGAAAAAATAGCGGGGAAAAATCCTGAACCCTTAGATTATGAAAACATTCCATCATGCGTTTATACAAATCCTGAAATCGCATCAGTCGGTATGACTGAAAAAACAGCAAAAGAAAAAGGTTATGAGCTGATAATCGGAAAATTTCCATTTATTGCATCTGGAAAAGCAAATACGACGGGTGAACGGGATGGCTTTGTAAAGCTGCTCTTTGATGCAAAAACATGGAAATTATTAGGGGCGCATCTGATCGGAGCGAATGTTACAGAAATGATTTCCGGCCTGGTAGTTGCTCGAAAATTAGGAATCACTGCAAAAGGACTGAGCAGTTCCATACACCCGCATCCGACAATTTCGGAAGCTGTAATGGAAGCCGCCGCCGCAGCTATGGGCGAAGCGATTCATTTATAAAAGGGATTCCTCACTTCGTTTGGAATGACAGGTAATAATTTTTACTAAGACGGAGATGCGGAATATAGAAATTCGGAATGTAGAGACGCCCAATTTGGACGTTTCTACATTCCGCATCTCTGTCCCTCTGCTCGGCGTAGTCTCCTGACTACGTCGGAGCTAACATGCGGTCTCACGACCGCAACATAAAAATTCAGAAAAAAAATACAAATCAATTCAGAAAAAATTATTTTTGCAAAACTATGTCAATTGATTTTATATATTTTGCGGTCGGGAGACCGCTGTTTAGGTAAGCGTAGTCAGGAGACTACGCTTAGCAAGGGCTTTAGCTGCGCTATGAATTAATCAAGTTAAATTGATTATCTTTGTCTGTTTAATATGAATTTGTAGATTTTGAAAATGAAAATTCTTTGGATACTTTTTTTTAGCTTTTTACTCATTAATTATAATGGTATTTGTCAGAACGACTCTATTCGTGTTGTAGAGCTTAATACAGTAAACTCGGACTACGATGACTTTGCTCCGCAATTAACAGATTCAGTCACTTTATTATTTACATCCGCCCGACAGGATGAAAAAACTGAACGGTTAATGGAGTATTCACATAATGTTTACTATATAAAGAAAGATTCCGGTTTTTCATCTTCACCGCAAAAATGCTCTTATTTGTTCAACAACGATAATCACGATGGAATTATAGGCAGCTCATCTGACAGGAATACAATATATTTTTATAAAACATTTAACGGCGGCGACATATATTTTTCACAAAAAAAAGCCGATGGTTCTTGGAAAAGTTTAAAAAAGCTTGCTCTTAACACCGAATTTCATGAATGTTCGGCTGTGAGCAGCGGCGATACTTTATTCTTTGCAAGTAATCAACCCTCAGGTTTAGGGGAGCATGATATTTACATTTCCATAAAAGACAGCACAGGCAAATGGAACGCCCCTGAAAATTTTTCACTTTTTAATTCTGAATCGGATGAGCGGTTTCTGTTTTTGTCTGACAATGGCGAATATTTGTGCTTTAGCTCAAACCGCAGCAGCGGTTCCGGCGGATATGATATTTATAAATCGCACAAGGGAAAAAATGGCGATTGGTCTGTTCCGGAATTATTACCAGGGCCTGTCAACTCGGAATTCAATGATATATCAATCTGTATAACAACCGATGACAAGATATTTTTTGCATCCGACAGGCCGGCAAATATGAAGGGTTATAATTTATTTTTAATGGAAACCATAAAATTACCGCCAAAAGAAATTTCCGTTACCATACCCATTGTCCTGCTCAATTCATCTTCTATTGAGGAAAATAAACAAGGCAGAATCTTTCTAATCAAAGATTCTGTAACTTTATTAGGGCCAAGTGCTGCCATGCCCGATAGTATTACAATTGACAAATCAAATATTCTCGACAGCACCGACCTTGTTTTTGTCAGAGATTTATTCATTGATTCATCGGTCACAATTTTAGACGAACCTGATGCCCTGCTTACCGGTATCGAAATCTTCCCTTCGGTTAAAGATACATTAATTAAACCTGAACCGGCTGTAATCCTGGAACCAAAAAAAACATATACCCTTGATGAATTAAAAGAAGCGATAAATTTTGAAATCAATATATGCAAGGTTCAGGTCGGAACTTTTATCAACATTCTTTCGGTTGATGAGTTTGAATCCAAGTTTCCTTTACTGAAAGGCAAAGTCGTTATGGAACCATTCCCCCAATATAATATATTTTATATGAAAGAGACCTGCAAAGAGCTGGATTGTGCAGCCAAACTACAGAAAAAGTGCCTCTTTGAATACAAAAGCGTGAGCGATACATTTATCGGGGTTTACAGCAAAGAAGGTGAACGGGTTTTAATTTATTTTGATGTGGATAAAAATATATATGTTATAGTTAAAACCCGATAGTTGTTCGGGTTCATTTTGATATTTCTGTGATAAAAGGCGTAGTATCATAGAGTTTAACAATTTTAATTTTGCGAAGTTCTAACAATAATTCTTTCATCGTAAATGCTTTATACAAATTATTATCGCACATGACTTTATTAATATATCCACTAAACCCTAAGTTTGGTATGAAACTGAGACGCGAAATTAAAATTAAATTTGTAACTTTGCGTGTTGGCACTAATGTGTCATCAACGCGTTAATTAAATGCAAAGGTAGCACATCTTTTTATTCTTCTTTGCGTATTCCGCCAAAGCGGAATTCATGATAATTTAGTATAAAAAATAAATTGTATCTTGCGACCCAAATAATTTTAAAAAATGTCGAAGAAAAAGAGAAATAAAGAAGCCGGTTTTAAAAAGAAAACCCTGACAAACAAAATATTTGGAATTTTTTCAAATAGCCCTCAAAAGAAGTATAATTGTAAACAACTGTCTAAATTATTAAATATCAGGGATATTTCGACAAAGCGGCTTATAACAACAATTCTATATGAACTGAAAGCAATAGGCGCATTAGAAGAAATATCGCTCGGCCGGTTCAGGTTGAAATCAAAACATGGGCATATAACCGGTATTATTGAAATGAATGCACAAGGAACTGCTTATGTACATTCGGAAGAATTGACCGATGCAGTGTTTATTTCATCTGAAAATTTGAATAATGCGCTTAACGGCGATAAGGTGAGCATTTATTTATATGCAAAGCACAGGAAATCGCATACCCAAGGTGAAGTTGTCAAAATTCTTGAACACGCAGATGATTCTGTTGACCAGGATACAGGATTTAGTACTATTGTTACAGAATTTGACTTGCCTCTATATTTTCCGAATGAGGTCAACAAAGCATCAGAATTTATTGATGCTCAAATTTCAGAAGCAGAAATTGCCACCCGTCGCGATTTCAGAAGAATACCCACATTTACAATAGACCCTGCCGACGCTAAAGATTTTGACGATGCTCTTTCGCTTCGTATTCTTGAAAACGGCAATTACGAAGCTGGAGTACATATCGCCGACGTAACTCATTATGTAAAGGAAGGCAATGTGCTCGATAATGAAGCATTTTTACGCGCTACATCAGTTTATCTTGTCAACAAGGTCATACCGATGCTGCCGGAACGGCTATCGAATAATATTTGTTCTTTAATTCCAAACAGCGATAAGCTATGCTTTTCCGCAGTATTTGAACTCAATGAAGATGCAAAAGTGCTTAACCAATGGTTTGGACGGACTATTATCAGGTCGCAGCGGCGGTTTAATTATGAAGAGGCTCAGGAAATACTTAAAACCGGCAATGGCGATTATGTCCAAGAGCTTCAGCTCTTTAACCGGCTGGCAAAAAAGCTTCGCGAGAACAGAATAAAAAATGGAGCTATCGCCTTTGAGAGGAGCGAGGTCAGATTTCGCCTCGATGAGAATGGAAGAGCATTGGACATATTTAACAAAATACCAAGCGATTCCAATAATTTAATAGAAGAATTTATGTTGCTGGCAAACCGCAGGGTTGCAGAACTTATCGGCAAGCAGCAGGGCAGAACAAAGCCCAAAACATTTGTTTACAGAATTCACGATTATCCCGATGTTGAAAAAATAAATTCATTCTCTAATTATTTAACACGCCTTGGCTACAAAAAAATTAATGTTAATTCGGGAAAATCTATCGCCGATTCAATGAACAGATTGTTGAACGATGTAAAAGGAAAGCCCGAGCAGGATATGATCGAAAATCTGGCAATTCGCTCAATGGCTAAAGCCGTTTACTCCACTCATAATATCGGTCATTATGGCCTCGCTTTTGATTACTACACTCATTTCACATCGCCGATACGCAGGTATCCCGACATTATGGTACATCGTTTACTTGATTATTATTTACATAATGGCAATTCCGTTAATAGTAAAGTTTTTGAAAAGAAATGCAAGCATAGCTCCGATATGGAACAAAAATCGGTAAATGCCGAATGGGCGGCTATTAAATACAAACAGGTAGAATTCATGCGCAATAAAATAGGACAGGTTTTCGATGGAGTGATCTCTGGCTTATCAAAGAATGGCATTTATGTACAATTAACGGAATTTTTATGCGATGGCATGGTCCCGTTCAGGTCGCTTAAGGATGATTATTATGTTTTTGATGAAAATAATTATCTGATAAAAGGTAAATATAAAGGAAAGCGGTATCAGTCCGGCGAAGCGGTAAGGGTCGAAATTGTCAATGCGAATCTTAAAAAACGGCAGCTTGATTTCAGATTTATCTAAATTCCGCAAGTTATTATTAATGTTTTACATTTTTTATCATAGGGGGTGACTTAAAACTATCGTCGAAGTCACCCCGACATTTTAATAAAAAATTTGTATCTTTGTAAAAAATAATATTATTATGCAAATTATTTATAATTTTTCCGAAAATACAGAACCGACAGATGAGCAATTGCATTTGTTAATGTTAGATGTAGCTTCAGATGTAAAGGAAAGAGCCAGAAAAGCTGAAGAGAAATTTTTCAAGCAATTGGAGGAAACAGTGCAAAGAGCTCTTATTCAGTATAAAATATATGATAAAGGAAAATGAAGCAGGAAAAGTCCAAATTAATAATTATAGCTGGTCCCAATGGAGCCGGTAAAACATCTGTTACCGGTAAAATTTTGGAACATCAATGGATTGAAGGTTGCGAATATATTAATCCTGATTTGATAGCCCGAGATGTGTATGGTGACTGGAATTCGCCTGAATCAGTTTTAAAAGCTGTAAACCATGCTGCCAAACTCAGGGAACAGTGCCTCAGGCAAAAAATGGGTATTCTCTTTGAAACAGTTTTATCTGTGCCCGATAAAATTGATTTTATCAAAAGAGCAAAAGATGCCGGGTATTTTATCAGACTCTTTTTTGTGGGAACCAACAACCCTGCAATCAATGCCGCACGAATTGCACGACGCGTAATGGAAGGCGGACATGATGTACCGATAACCAAAATTGTTAGCCGGTTTTCTAAATCAATCTCAAACTGCTGTATTGTAGCAGGTATTATTGATAGGCTTTATGTTTATGATAACTCGGTAGAATTTACCGAACCTTTACTTTTATTTAGGGCCGTAGATGGAAAACTAGAAAAAAAATATTGTGAAATTAACACCTGGGCTAAAAGTATTTTTGATATAGTTAATTTTGCTTGACTTTAGGGAATTCTATCTTTGTTGGTTGAAAAGACCTGTTTTTGTGATTTAAAAAAGACCCGAAAACAGTATTTGTAAAAAAATGAATAATAATTAAGTGATACTTGTCATTGTGGAATACTTAAACATAGTTCGACTGGTTCGGTTTCACTTACCACAGGTTTGCTTACGACAAGGTTTTTGTTTTTTATTTTATATTATTCATTTTTTTCGCATAATAAATGTTCAATTTTATCCCATTTTATATATCATATTATTTATTTTTTGTCATACTGCACAAAGCCAGGAAATTAAATATGAAGAGCTTGTCAGGATAAATTTTCTTGTTTATGCCCCCAATGAATCCAAACCATATACCGGCAAAGCCGTAGCTTATCATAAAAACGGCAAAACGGAAAAAGAAGTCAATTATGTAAATGGAATGCTCGACGGCGACTATAAAGAATGGTATAAAAACGGAACGCCGAAATATTTTACACAATATAAGCAAAATAAACTTCAGGGAAAGTTTGCGGTTTATTTCAAAAACGGGAAACCGGATCGAATAGGTGAATTTAAAAATAATCTGAAAGAAGGTTTATTTGATACTTATTATGAAAATTCACAAAAAGTAAGTTCAGGTCGGTATATTGCCGATGAGAAAGACGGGGAGTGGACAGAATGGTATGAAGATGGGGAAATTTGTTCAAAAGGAAATTATTTAAAAGGGGTGAAAGATGGAAAATGGGTTGAATATTTTGAAAACGGGCAGAAATATTGCGAAGGAACATATAATAAAGGAACTGAAAGCGCTGATTTCAAATATTGGGATGAAAAAGGCAAAATCATTGCAAAAGTCCCTGTAACATCCGGCCAACCGGATCTTCAACAGATTTACGAGCAACAGGGAGGCGATGTCATAATTATTGAACAGAATGAATAATAAAAAACTAATTACCGCATGGTCGTTTTACGATTGGGCAAATTCAGTTTATAATCTGGTCATTACCGCCACTATTTTCCCTATTTACTATAATGCTGTAACTATAATAAAAGACGAACATGGCAGGGAAGTTTCCAATGTTTTGAATTTTCTTGGCATAGAGCTTAAAAACACCGCTTTGTATGATTATGCGCTGGCATCAGCGTTTTTATTAGTGGCTATTATAGTTCCCGTACTATCGGGTATTGCTGATTTTGGCGGCCACAAAAAGCGTTTTATGAAGTTTTTTGCATATTTGGGCTCATTGTCGTGCTTATTAATGTTTTTTTTTACAAAAGATACTCTCGGACTTGGAATACTGTTTGCAATCACGGCTTGTATGGGCTATTCCGGGAGTCTTGTATTTTATAATGCTTATCTTCCCGTTATTTCATCTCCTGAAAAGCAGGACCGTGTCAGTGCCAAGGGTTTTGCCATGGGCTATATCGGCAGCTCAATTTTGCTTATTTTAAATTTATTACTTATTCAGTATCATGAATGGTTTGGTATTCATGACAGGGGATTAGCGACACGCATCTCATTTTTAACAGTTGGAATATGGTGGATTGGTTTTGCGCAGATTCCTTTTTATTATCTGCCGGCAAGTTCAGTCAGGCGGAAATTCGATAAACGATATCTTTTTAAAGGATACCAGGAATTATTAAAGGTATTCCGCGAGCTGAGGCATCAGCCGCGATTAACCCGTTTTTTAATGGCTTTTTTTGCATATTCAATGGGATTGCAAACTGTAGTACTGGTTGCTACCCATTTTGGCGCTACTGAAATAAAAATGGAAGCCGGACAGCTCATAATAACTATATTAATAATTCAGTTTCTGGCAGTGGCAGGGGCATATATATTTTCATATCTTTCGAAAAAGCAGGGAAATGTTTTCACATTAAAAATTGCAACTTTATTTTGGGCGGCGATCTGTATCGGCACTTATTTATTTGTATATACCCCTGAACATTTTTATGTTGTAGCCGCATGTGTCGGCTTGGTCATGGGCGGAACACAAGCCCTGTCGCGCTCTACATATTCAAAAATGTTACCCCAAGCACAAGAGCATTCATCATATTTCAGCTTTTACGATGTTACCGAAAAAATGAGCATTGTTATGGGTATGCTTTCTTTTGGCATATTTAATCAGCTAAGCCCCGATATGCGACAACCTACCCTGATAGTAATAGCATTCTTTATTGCTGGTTTTCTGCTGTTGTTCCGTGTGAAAGGGAGTGCTGTTTCCAAATAGCTTTACATTCGTAAAGCTATTTAGAATTTTTATAATACCATAAAATTGAAATAGTTTCATAGACAGTGAAAATAAGGTACAATATTAAAGTAACTATCAGGAATTGAACCGCATTTTCTTTATGAATAGAAAGATATACGAGCATAAAAATTATGTAAATAAACAATTTTATAGTCGTAATTATTATAAAATAATTTATAAATTTTACGGGTTTATGAATGCTTATCCGTACAAGCAGATAGAGAAAAAGTAAAGTGACAATAGTAAAAAAAGCTAGTACAACAGAATATACAGCCAATGAATATTGTTTTAAAAAAATTGAAAAAGCAAGCCATCCAACAAAAAAACAGATGCTCGATAAAAACAAGGTTTTAATAAGAAATTTGAAAATAACTTTATGCATTATTAATTGATTATTGATACAATAGCTGAATACGTATCATCATAATAAAGTATATAGTAATCCTTTAATTCTCCGAGGTATTCTTTTAATTTGTCAGTGGTCAAATCAGGATATTTCGTATATAATTTCAGAAACATGCTATCGAATGAAACAATTTGATAATCGGCTTGTTCTAAAATTTCATAATATATCATATTATTAAATTCGATATTTTTTATCTCTTTATCGTTAAAAAATTCCTTATATACAAACGATGACTCATTTTTTATTAGCAAATATGTGAATTTGTTTTTTCTGTAAAACTTTTCAATTATTTCGAAATCAGACCATAGATTATTATTTTTTAAGATATTCCTTCTGAAGCTAAAGAAATTAAACCGTTCTTCATGTTCAATGAACGACTGTGGAATATAATCCATTACGGAATTTTGGTCGAAGCTCACTTTTTCATCATCCGGAATTTTCAGAAAATATTTTGTGCCTTTGTATAAATTCAAAGGGCTATATATGTGAATGAATTCAATGTCCTTATCATTAAAATAGAATCTTAAAAAATGCAGGTTATTAATGCTTTCAATTATATCATCTTCTGTTTCTGACGGAATCCCCTGAATAATATTGACCTGCGGTTTAATCTTGCATTTTAAAGCTGATTTTATAAAAAAAATATTTTCGGAAAAAGTATTCGATTTATTCATTTTATGTAACAGTTGTTCCGTAACAGCTTCATAACCGATGTATATTGCAGTAAAACCTGCTAATGCCATTTTATGAAAGATATCAAGAGTTATCTTTGAAGCAGGGATCATTTCTCCATATATTCTCAAATCGCTTTTAATATTTTTTTTGTAATCAATAAGCAAATCGAGCAGTTTCTCGAATCTGCCGGGATCTTTCCCGACAATATCATTGTCGGAAAAATAGAAATTATTAATATCATATTTTTCCGAACACAATCGGATTTCCTGAAAAATATTCTCGGCATTTCTTTCACGAAACACTTTACCTTGTGAATAACTGCAGAACGAGCACCTGTTCCAGCGACAACCACTGACCGAATTAATCATTATCTTTACTATTTCTTTTGAAATGTTATTCGCCGAAAGACATTCGAAATAATCATCAATATCCGGGAAAATATAGTTATTAAAATCAAGATAATTCGATTTATTATTTTTTGATGTTTTTATGTCGCCGTTTTCCCGAAAAACAAGCCTGGAAATATCTTCGGGATTTACAGAATTATTTTTGATATAATTGCACAGGTCAAGCAAAGGATATTCTCCTTCTCCCCAAATAGCATAATCGAAATCATGAAATTTTTTCATAATTGCAATCGCCGAATCCCTGCTGCTCAAGCCACCGATTACGATTTTACAGTTCGGGTATCTTTTTTTAATTTCTTTTGAGAGAACTATTCCGGGAATCCATTGATAGAATTTAGCTGAAATACCATATAATCCGGCTTCATTTTTATCGTTATTTAATTCAGAATTAATTATCCGAAGCACCGTGTTGCGTATTTCATCTAAAGAGTTGCAATAAAAATTATCTTTGGTTTTGAAATATGGCTGTAATGTTTGAAGAAAAGCCCTCAATCTGTTCTTTAATATCCGGTCATTGTATTCTTCTGCAATAACGGTCAGGAATGGAAAAAGATTTCTAATTAAATCTTTGTTGATTGCATAGTGCGACATAATATGAAACATCAAAATATTCCAGTATATAGTCTTTGTGGTAAATCCATTATGATTTAAAAAACTTTGAAGAATCGAAAGTGAAGGCGAGGGATAATCAATGTTGCCAGGCGGAAGATAGTTTAATATTATCTTCATTTTGTTAATAATTAATATATTATCTTATTTAAAGCAACGAAATTATAATTTTTCAAATTTACTATTTTTTTTAATTGCACAATGTATTTGGGTGTCATGGTTGCTAACGATAAAATAATAAATGATATCGCCGGAGGACTATAGCAATAGGGAAAAACATCTGTATCAAACAATTATCCGTTTACAACCGGTTACAAACGAATAACAAACGCAAGTAAATACTTTTTAACCGAATCGGGCTTTTCCGGCATATTTCCTTTGCACCATGTTTTTTGACATCACCGGTGATTAGACGTCACGGATGATAAATT
>JACQWN010000314.1 GCA_016209245.1 Bacteroidia bacterium | reverse complement strand
GGTGGCAATGTTGAAATCAGCAATATAAATGCAAACAATACTTATGCGATGTCGTCAGGCGGAGGTGCGGGTAAACTTAAGTATTCAAGAGCTTACAGTTCTTTAATTAATTCGTCAGTTAGTTTATCAGATTTAGGTTCACCGATTGTTGCGCATCCTTATGATCCTGATATCGTATATTATGGAAGTTCGTGGATGAGATTAGCAAAGGGGGTTTATTCTGCAGGTTCATGGAATTTCTCAAGTATAAGTACTTCTCCTGATTGGTGCCCTGTATATGATATTGCTGTCAGTTTTGCGAACCCTAATCATATTTTATACTCAAAATATTGTGTTGATAATGGTGAAATTGGTTACTCAACAGACGGTGGGATATCGTTTTCTTATGTTACAAGTTCTGATTTGGACGAAATAATCGATCTTGCACACACAAGCGATATTGAGTTTCATAATTGTAATCCTGATGCTTTCTGGATTACTTTTTCACGCATGTTTGAGGGTAAGAAAATTTACTATACTGAAAACGGTGGACTGTCTTTTACAAATATAACTTATGAATTTCCGAATACTCCTGTAAATTGTATCTTGTATGATCACGATAATGAAAGATTGTATGTCGGAACAGATGCCGGTATTTACTTTAAAGAAGATGGTACTACGACATGGATTGAAGACGGTAATTTACCATACCGGATGATAATAACCGATATGAAACTTAACAAACAGACTAATAAAATAATGATTTCCACATGGGGGCATGGTCTTTGGGAAGCTGAAATTAGTTGCGACTATATTCCTGACGAACTTGTAATAAATACAAATACGATATGGAATTGCGACAAACGATTAAATCGAAATGTGAAAGTAAATAATGGTGTCACACTTACAATAAATTCAAAAATTTCGTTTCATCCTCAAGCATGTATTATTGTTGATGCAGGCGGTAAGTTGATAGTTGACAACGGGGTTCTTACAAATTTTTGCGGAGGTCTCTGGCAAGGTATCGAAGTCTGGGGCAATAGTTCCCTGTCTCAGACCGAAGCCAATCAAGGCGTAATAGAACTCAGCAACGGTGCAAAGATAGAAAATGCAGAATGTGCCGTCTTACTTGGCAAATGGAAAATCGAAGGATATCACCCTGCTTTTGCAGGAGGTATTATCAGGGCGGAACCTGGCTGTGAATTCAGAAACAATAAAACGGCTATAAAATTTACACCTTATAATTTTGATAACTCATCCTATATTTATGGTTGCATTTTTGAAACTACCGAACAGATGCCGTCTGAAGTAATTCCCAGTGCATTCATTGACCTTATTGGAGTAAAAGGAGTAAATATTAAAGGGAATACTTTCAAAAATACAAATTATGAAAATATTAATTATGATAAACGGGGTACCGGAATATCAAGCAACGGTTCAAAATTTTTAGTTAATGATTATATTGAATCCAATGTAACATATCCTAGTAAATTCAATAATCTCTGTTATGGAATCAAGGCTTCAAATTATTTGAATGTAAATTCAATCAGCATTATTAATACCGATTTTTTAAATAATTATACAGGTATAAAATTATCTGCCGTAAACTACGCACGGATAAGGAACAATAGCTTTGAAGTTAACCAGCAATATACGAATGATAACAGTTGTGGTATATATTTGCAGAACAGCGCAGGCTACAGTTTGTACAACAATACCTTTAATACAACGGATAACGGGCATTACGGAATATATGTATATGGCTCGGGCATAACATCAAGTCTTATCAACAACAATAATTTCACGGGATTAAAAACAGGTATTCAAGCTGATTCACAAAACAAGGGTTTAACTCTCAGGTGTAATAGTTTTACAACGATGAACGGTGTTGATATAGCAGTAACAGGAAGTATTAAAAGCAAGCAGGGCAGTTGTTTAGGGACAATGACCGGCGCGAATAATCGTTTTAGTTACAGTGGTACATTAAACAGCGATATATGGACAAACCCTACAGTTACTGTTTTTAATTATTCATATAATCCGAGTATTTATTACCATACGACACCACAATATTTTGATTCATATAAGGTCATTATAATACCATGCTCAAACAATTATAATCCATTCACAGCCTGTCTTATTAAAATACCATTAACGTCTGTACAATTAATTACAGAAATTAATAGCACAAAAGCGACCTTAGAAGCCCTCCCCAAAATAGACGCCGGCAACACCCAGAATATGCTGGACGTAGTTTACAGCGATGAAGCCCCCGGACAAATAAAAGAAACAATTCTTGCCATAGGTCCTTATTCAAGCGATACAGTTTTAATAGCCGTAACAAAGCGACCTGGCAAACCTCCATTACCTTCAGGCATTGTGAAAGAAATAATCGTATTCAATTCGCCTGTAACTGCAAAAGTTATGCAGGCGATTGCTACACGCGTTCCTGCTTTACCTGCCGGCACTATAACCGAAATCAATAATGCACAGACCGGAACATCGGCTCGTGAAGAACTGGAAAATCAAATTGCCTATTACGAAGAGCAAAAAGGCTCGGCAACAAACGAGCTAATGCAGATATACCTCTTCGATACTACAATTGTAAACGGTATGGATAGTTTGATAACATTTCTGGAATTACAGGATGACATTGTTTTACAGCAACAACTGGTGCAGGCATATTTACTCGTTGAACGCTGTAATGATGCAAAAGCGTTATTGAATACATTACCGCAACAAACACAGGATGACATATATTTTTATCAATTCTTTAATATGCTTGCCGATAAATGTATTGCAGGTGAAAGCATATATGAGCTGTTACCTGCGCAGGAACAAATCGTAAGAGATGTTGCAAATTCAGGTACAACCACAACGGCAAACGCACAGGCACTGCTGACACTCGTTTTCGGCGAATATTTCCCCGAAACCTTCGAGCCGCTTATAGCTCCCGACAGCTTGAACCTGGTAGGATTCGTCTCCAACGATACGCTTTGCGGTTCGCAACCTGTTGCAGGGGTAAAGATATACCTGCTTAACAGCGATTCAACGCAGGCGGATATCGAACCCGTAATGTCCGATGCGCAGGGTAAATTCGGATTTAATTATTTTGACTTGATGCAACTCGGCAATACGGAATTATATGGCTTTGGATACGGAGATGGCTCCCCGGTAGCTGACCTGCAATTCAGGATTATTACCGCATGGATGCTGCCTGATATCGTCCGGCTTGTTATTCCTGTGCCAGCGGTTACTATCGCTTCCGATACGGCAAAATGTTTCGGCGATACAGTTCATTTCACAACCTCGATCACCGGCGGTTTGCTTCCATATACATGGAAATGGAATTTTAGCGACGGGACTGAATCAAATGCTCAGAATCCTGCAAAATTATTTATACACGATGGAACACAAACCATAACACTTATTGTTTCCGACAGCACAGGCTGCAGCGATACGGCGTTTTACAATGTCGAAATACCTGCCCCTATTGAGATTGGCATTGAAACCTGGCCGGCTACATGCATATATTCTGACGGAGCAGCCGTAGCAACAGCAGAGAATGGAACATCGCCTTATACTTATATATGGAACAATGGATTTACAGGCGAGGAATTACAACCTGTTCCTGCCGGCGAATATATTGTCACTGTAACAGATGTTAATGGTTGTACAGCACAAGCTACTGCGGTGATTGAAAGCGTATATTTGCCCGGCATGGTCACAAACCATTGGAAAATAAGCCAGACTCAAGGTCATTTCACAGGAACTCTGGGCTATGATGATTCATTTGGCTACGGCGCTGCCTGTATCGGCGATATTGATAAAGACGGTATTAAAGACCTTGCTGTTGGCGCTCCGTTCAGCGATATTAACGGAATGAACAATGGGGCTATATATATTTTGTTCATGAAAAAAGATCGTACTGTTAAATCGTTCAGAAGGATTTCGTCTCCTGAATTACCTTTAACTATGGAAGGCATATTTGGAACACGGGTTGATACCATAGGCGACCTTGACCGTGACGGAAGGACAGAAATAGCCGTTGGAGCTGACTTTGATAATGACGGCGGAACATATCACGGGGCATTGTGGCTCATTTCGTTGAACACCAAAGGCGGCATCAAATGGTATCAGAAGATTAGCGATACCAAGGGCAATTTCACTGCTCCATTCATTACTCCTGCAATGTTTGGAAGCGCCTGCGCCGGCCTGGGCGATATTAATCATGATGGATTCATTGATATTGCGGTAGGTATGCGCCGCGCCGATACCGACCGCGGTGCAATCTATATCTTATTCTTAGGCAAACGCGGTATTGTAAAAAGCTATCTGAAAATCGGCGACAGAACAGGCGGTTTTTCAGGCGGGTTAAATATCGGTGACGAGTTTGGCCGTTCAATCGCAAATGTAGGCGACCTTAATGGTGATGGAATTGTAGATATTGCCGTAGGAGCTTTCTGCGATTCAGACGATGGTCTAAATAAAGGCGCAGTTTGGCTTTTATTTCTAAACCCAAACGGAACGGTAAAAACCTGGCGCCGTATAAGCGATAAAAATTTCGATGGTGTTATTGCACCAGGCGATTATTTCGGCTTCTCAGTCGAATCAATCAATAAAACCGATGATATCAACGGCGATGGCGTTACCGATATACTGGTAGGGTCAATATATTGTGACGATGGCGGTATAGACAGAGGCGCCGTATGGGTTTTATATTTAAACTCGGATGGTGCAGTGAATGGGTATCAGAAGCTCAGCAGCACAGAAGGATGTTTTACAGGTCAGCTAGATAATTACGACCATTTTGGCAGCTCGGTTACCGTGATGGGCAACTTTGCCGGCGATGGTACATTCAATATAGCTGTCGGTGCAGCAAAAGACGATGATGGAGTGCCAGATGCAGGTGCAGTGTGGCTCCTTTCGCTCGAACAGGCGCAAAACCTGTTGTCAGTCAAAAGTATGGCTACCGATAATGATGATTTGACAACCGAGGAATTTCAAGAATCTAATCCCGAAAAGGATATTCTGACTATTGAAAACCAAGATTTGAAATTCTGCGTATTTCCAAATCCTTACCGTGAAAATACAACAATAAACTATGAATTGCATCGAGAATCATCTGTGCTGCTTGAAATTTATACATTAGCAGGACAGAAAGTGATAACCCTTGCCAATAATATGCAGGGTGAAGGCAAGTATCGTTATGATTTCAGTGCAAAACGGCTCGGATATAAAGCAGGAACATATCTGCTGAAAATTAACATCAACGATAATGTGGATAGTTACTGGCTGATTGAGATGAACTGAGTAATTCAAATTTTTGAAATATGATTAAAAAAATACTATAGTTCAATATGTGAAAACAATGAAATAACAATCAAATGAAACTAATAACAAAATTTTATATTATCTTGCTATTGCAAATCGGTTTTTTCCCATGCAATAGCCAAACCTATACCCTGACCCACCAACTCGATTTTTTTACTGAGGACCAGAACATGTGGGGTCCCAGTTGGGAACCTTTTCAGATTGATTTTGATTATGAGCTGTTTAGTTTCGGATGGGATACTTCATTATATTACAGTGAAATGACCGAAATTTTTGGCGATTCTGTAGGTATTGCACTTGACGCCGGCACTTGGGGCGAAATTGCATCGCATTTCAGCATGCACGGATTTACTACAGGAACTGTTGATGTGAATTACCCGGTCGAGATATATCTTACATTCCCCGATGATTATACATTTAGCCCGGGCGAAATTATTACAATTGAATCGGACTATACGGTTTTACCCGGCTGGTATCTGAATACTTATTTTCCATCGGCAGGAATAACCACGCTTGACATTGACTTCGGCTTCGGCGCTCATATTAATGTTATTACATGCATGCTTTTATCGCCTTGCGATACTATTAATATTATTTAGACAATAGATATTCCAACCGATTCAATCACTATTTTTCATATTAACGGCGAAACGGGCTATGTTGTTTATCCCTGCCTCGACGAGAACGGGAATTTTGCAATCTGTGAAGACAGCCTGCTTCCGATAATTATCCCTGATTGGTGGGACATAGGTCTGACCGGTGAAATCACTCTTCCTTATATTGAAACAGTTGATTGGCTTGGCACTGACCAATGCTTATATGCTGCGGGCGACAGCGCTTACCTGTTTCTAAATCTTGATATCGTTCAGTTTTTATATTTTATGGCAGGATTTATACCTCCACCTCAAGGTCCCGCTATTCAACAAATGCTGACTTATTTAAGCGGTTCTTATACCTTCGATTTAGCCGGCGCTACCGCAACTATCGAATGGATACTCCTTGCCATGGAAATGGATATGACCAGTACAATGCAACAGGATTTTACTTTCTGCCCGCATATATGGAATACGCTCGATTTTCCCACAGCGCTCGATTATTATGTTACAACACCGTCAAACGCTACCATAGAAACAGGAACAGCTTCGTCAATCACATTTGAGGCGATGAACGATTTGCATGTCAAATACCCCTGCTTTGGCTGGCCTTATATGGATGTAGGCATATCGCACCAGTTCACAAACGATTTTACCAATCATACATGGGACAGCATATCTTTCGATTTTTCGTTGACAGCCCTTTGGTTTCATATTAATATCCCTTTTAAGGTATTGCCTGAAACCGAAATTCCACAATTTTGTCTAAATATTCCCGGACAGGATATTTCCGGAGATTTATTGACAGAGCAGTATTGTTCACCTGAAATATTAAACGAAGCTGTTTTGTTAAATACGGATAAAGAAAAAGATTTTGACTATGAATTTGGACCACTGGTTGATTTTACAATTCCTATCGGATATATACCTTTTACCTGGTACGATAATACATGGAATCTCGAAGGTTTTCTTGAAGATACGGTTTTTCCCGGGACACAACTGGTTCCTACCGATACTATGTCAATATCAATTTCAGGAAACGATGTGCTGTGCTATGGCGATACTTCCGGAAATGTTCAGGTAAATATAGTAAACGGAATGCCTCCTTTTACATTTACATGGTCAAACGGGCAGACTCAAACAAGCTATTCCAATACCGCCCAGATAACCGTTCCATCAGGAGTATATTTTGTTACAGTTACCGATGCAAACGATTGCTCGCTTGTTGAACAACTGACAATAGTTGACCTTAATCCTGAAATTATACTAAATATGTCGGCGACCGATGTGTTGTGCACCGGAGAAAATACCGGTTCAGTTACTGTAAGTGCAACGGGCGGTACGCCTGGCTATACATATTTATGGGTTCCTTCAGGTGCAACAACGTCAACCGTTTCAAATTTATACGCAGGAATATATACAGTTACTGTAACTGATGCAATTGGCTGTTCACGTTCAGATTCGGTGCCTGTAAATGAACCTACGGCGGCTCTTTCAACAACTATTTCAGGTACTAATGTAAGTTGCTTCGGGGGTAGCAATGGAACCATTTCGCTGACGGTAAGCGGCGGAACCCCCGGTTATACATATCTATGGAATAACGGCTCTGTAACCGAAGATTTGAATAATATTCCCGCAGGAGATTATTCAGTAACTGTAACCGATGCAAATGGTTGTACGACAAATACCGGCATCACAATCACAGATCCTGCTCAATTAATAGCTACGGTTAGCGGAACCGATGTTGCATGTTATGGAGAAACCAATGGAGCGTGCGATCTTAGTGTAACGGGAGGAGTCATTCCATATCTGTACCAATGGGATAATGGCGCTATCACGGAAGATATTAGTGGACTGACAAGCGGAACATTCGTTGTAACCGTTACCGATGCAAATGGCTGCACCGATATTGCTTCGATGACAATTACTGAACCGTCGCAACCTCTTTCAGTCAATTTGACGGCAACCGATGTGCTTTGTTACGGCGATTTTTCCGGGGAAGTTGACATTATAGTAAGCGGCGGAACGCCTGACTACACCTATTTATGGTCGAATGGAGCGACTTCTGACGAGCTTGTTTTAATTCCAGCAGGCAACTATTCAATTACAGTTACTGACGCTCATCAATGTACAACATCCGACACTATTCAGGTGAATCAACCCCAGGGGCCGCTTGCATCAAATATTATCCCTACGCATGTACTTTGTCATGGCTATCCATCCGGTACAATCAACCTGACGGTAACAGGCGGAACGCCAATGTACCACTATTTATGGAATACGGGACATACTACTCAGGATCTTAATGCTGTTACAGCAGGACAATATATTGTATTTATTACAGATGCCAATAATTGTACATTAACCGACACTGTTATTATTACAGAACCTCCTCAACTGATGGCTTCCATCTCAGGTACAAATATTTTATGCTATGGTGAAAATACAGGCGCCGCTAATCTGACTGCTTCCGGAGGGGTACCACCATATATTTATATCTGGTCAACCGGACAGACTACTGAAGATATTTCAAATCTTACTTATGGTTTTTATTCTGTAGTTATCACTGACGCTAATAACTGTACGGCTTCGGCATCAGTATATCTGACACAGCCGTTACAACCTTTATCAGGTTCAGTTATTCCTCACGATGTATTATGCAAATACGGCAATACCGGCTCAATTGATGCCGGTGTTACCGGGGGCATGCCAGGATATGACTATGTCTGGAGCAACGGCAGCACCGGACAGGATGTCGCTAATCTTTTTGCAGGCGTTTATTCCGTTACAATAAGCGACTATAATTCATGCACAATAGTATTTTCAGTAACTATTAATGAGCCGGTGCAAGCTTTAACGGGCATTATCGCCGGGACCGATATTATCTGCCATGGCGAATATTCTGGTTCAATAAATCTTATGGTTTCGGGCGGTACGCCTGCATATAGCTATTTATGGAGCAACGGTTCGCATTTCGAGGATTTGAATCAGTTGCCGGCAGGAAACTATCAGGTTACAATAACAGATGCAAATCAATGTACTGTTACCGGCTCAGCTATAATTAACGAACCGGATGAGCTTGCTGTTGGAGCGATTAATGCTGTATATATCTGCCGGGGCGATACTGCACTGGTTTATGTATCGGCTACCGGTGGTGTCCCCGGATACACTTTCTATTGGGATAACGGAATGACCGGCTCTCCGATTGCTGTAACACCTGTTGCTACTACTTATTATGTTGTTTACGCTGTTGATGCCAGCGGTTGCACAAGCGATCCGGCGTCGGCTTATGTATATGTTTACACGGCAATTACCGCCACAATGCAACAACAAACTTTTGATATTTGTCCGGGTGATGCCGTTGTTGTACAAATCACCGTTAATGGCGGTAATGGCAATTATATATACTATTTACAAACGCCTGATACAGTAGTAACTTATCAAACAAATCCGTTTACAATTCATACCCTCGAATCGGGCAATTACACAGTTCTTGTAAAAGATGATTGCAATTCACCGCAAGGCACCGTACAATTTTCGGTTATTACTCATGAAATTCCAGATATCATTTTTTCAGCCGACACAACGCAGGGTTGCCCGCCGCTGCTTATAAGATTTAATGAACAAAGCCCGCCATCAGGGCAAACTTATGAATGGCATTTTGGCGATGTAAGCGGAATCAACACTTCTACTTTACAAAATCCGGTTCACATTTATAATGAACCCGGAATTTATGATGTATCATTAACCGTTACTTCTGAATTTGGCTGTTCACAAATTTTTGTTTACAACGGATTAATAACCATTTACGCTTTGCCTGATGTATCTTTTACAGCCGACCACAATAGCGTTACGCTGATTGACCCTGAAGTAAACTTTGAAAACAATTCACACAACGGAGGCATAAGCCATTGGGACTTCGGCGACGGCTCTGAAGCGATTATACACAGCCCATCGCATAGTTACAGCTCGCTTGGAGAATTCACCGTTACACTTACCGAAACAAATATTCATAGCTGCTCCGACTCGGCATTTATGAAAATTCTGGTTTATGGCGATATTACTTTCTACGTTCCTACGGCTTTTTCGCCTGATGATGACGGGCTAAATGATGAATTTAAAGTATTCAGCACAGGTGTTCCTCCTGAAAATTTCAGTATGCTTATTTATAACCGCTGGGGAGAAAAAATTTTTGAAAGTAAAGATATTAATTTGGCATGGAACGGTCGCGACCATAAAAACCGGCAATGCAAAAACGGAGTTTATACTTGGTTGATAACGTACGACAATGAGCTGGGGGTTCAGGTTACAAAAGCGGGGGCGGTAACTATTATCAGGTAACCGGAATATTATGCACAAGGGGGTCAAAAAAAACATACTGACAAAAAAGGAATTGATAAAAACCCCGCCAAGAAAGGAATAAATGAATGAAAAAAAACTTGTGGTGAGCATAGCCGAACTATAATTTTGATAGTTGACAAATAAATTAGTATTTTTGATACTCTATATTTGTAATATAATTTAAAATAAATAAATAAGGTTTAGTATTCAATAAATAAAGTTGAAATAAAAAAGAATTATGATAACAATAATACCACAAGCAGAAATAAATGATTTTGCGATAAAAATAGGCTATTCGCCCCAAGAACTATTGCGACAAAGTCTTATTGCTTTTATTTGGCAAAATTTGCAAGATGTAAAAACGGAAATTTTTCATATTCAAAAGCAATATAAAATAGATAAGCCAATAGATTTTGAAAGATTATACGAAAATGGAACAGTTGAAGAAAAAGATACTTGGAAAGATTATCAACGCTTTGACCATTTGTTTTATAAACAAGAAATCCTTGAAACATTTTTAAAACAATTGGCATGAATAAGAAAATAGTTGATACACAAGCATTAAAACAAATTGCAGGAAATGAATTTGCCGATATCGTTACGAATGTTCAAGAACCATTTACAAATGAATTGAGAATTAAATTAAATGATGATAGTTTTATAGATGTTTGGTTTTCAATCAATTTAGAAAATAGATATAGTTATCATTGGGAACGAAAACATATTGATGGTTTAATATATCGACATGATAATGCACCGCATATTAAATGGAAAGACATTACTACTTTTCCAAAACATTTTCATAATCAAACAGAAGAAAATATAGAACCAAGTTATATATCAGATAAACCTGAAAATGCAATAAGAGAAATGATGAGTTTTGCAAAGAGTTTATTGAAAAACATTGATAATAAATGAAATGAAAAAAACTTGTGGTGAGCATAGCCGAACCATAATTTTGATAGATAGAAAAGAAAAAACTATTTTTGATAACCTTTAAAATGAAAATATTTTGTACTTGACAGTTAGCTTT
>JACQWN010000313.1 GCA_016209245.1 Bacteroidia bacterium | reverse complement strand
TTTATGATGAACCGCTTCAAATTCCCATCCATGTCCATTGTTTTGCCTGTTGAAACGCCATACCCAGTAATACGGTGAAATAAACGGTTCCGAGAAATATTTTGCAGTAATCCTTATATCATCATATCCGTTCTGTTTAATTATAAGGGGAAGGGGGACATTATAAGGAACTCCGCCAAATAATTCGAATGACCAGGTTTGAGCATTAACAAAGCCAGTGCTAATAATCAATATTATTATCAGAAAAATATTTTTATTCATGTGTCATAGACCAAACTCCGCAAGAACTTGGCCGGTTGGTACACCTGAATTATTCCATTTGCGGAGATTGTAATATTCCTGAATTAATCCGTTGAAAAAGTTACGGTCAATCTTTTTGTCTTTCATAAATCCTGAAAGGGATACTTCATCAAAGAACCTTGCCGGTAAAGTATCATCTTTATAAGTTCTGCCATTTCTGAGATTATATCTGCGGGCTAGATGGGTGATTCTGGTACCTATATTTAAAAGATCTTTTCCCGAGTATGAAAAACCTGTAATAGTATTAAGCAATTCAGCAAGCTTATCGAGATTCAGAGGGACAAAATCGCATACTACAAGTGAATTGCGGATATTGACAGTATCAATTCCTTCGGCGACTGTAGATGGAATATCTTGTATCCTAAAATTCGGTCCGATTTCCTGTTCGGCAATCCATAATCGAGTATGACTGGCAAAATCAGCGACCGCCATAGCCACCCCCATGGTCAGTGAACCTTTGGGATTAATTCCTGAAAGCTCCATGCCATGAATATTTATAGCAAAATCGCTGCTTCCTTTACCGATTTTTTCAGCGGCAATACGGGTTCCTTCAGTGAATAGATCGCCAATGCCTTGTCTGTAAGCCATTTTTTTCAAAAGTTCGCGTTGCGCTTCAGCATTGCCCCATGTCATTTTCAGCCCATCCCAATCATCTATTAAACCTTTTTCGTAACACTCCATAGCAAAACCGGTAATGCTTCCCGCACTGATGGTATCCATTCCTAAATCATTGCACATTTCATTTGCAAGAGCGACGTCTTTAATATTATAAATTTCGCAGATCGCTCCTATAAAAGCCGTTGTTTCATATTCAGGTCCTTCAATCTCATGGCCATCCCATCGCGCCCATTTGGAGCATTGTATTGCACAGCCAAAACATGCGGTATCTTCCCAATTCAATGTAGCACGTGCTGTTTCTGAACTGAGCGATTCAAAATGTTTTGTCGTTACCTGTTGGAAATTTTTTACAGGAAGTATTTCGTTTTCCTGACATCCCCTGATGCATTTCATAGTTCCCTTTTGCCTGCGGAATTTAATCGAAGGAAGGTCAAGGATTTCTTTAGTATAAAGAGTATTAATCCGGCGGAAATTTTCTTCATTATAGTACTTGATCGGTGAATTTCCATCGCAGATAATTGCTTTTAGATTTTTAGAACCCATTACAGCCCCGACCCCGCCTCTTCCGAAATTCCGGTGCTTATCAACACTGATGCAGGCGATTTTTGATAGATTTTCTCCGGCAGGTCCAATAGCTGCTACCCTCGGATTAGTTCCCGGATGGCGTTTTATTAAAATATCATTTGTCTCGAAAATCCCTTTTCCCCATAAATCGGTTGCCTCTTTTATTTCAACCTTCTTTTCGGACACATAAATATAAACTGGCTTGGATGATCTTCCAATGATAATAATATAATCATATCCAGTAGCTTTCAGACGGGGACCAAAATTTCCACCGCAATGTGAATCGTTCATAGAATTAGTAAGTGGTGATTTCGTGACAAGTGTAGTTCTGGCGCTGGTTTGAACCTTTGTTCCAGTAAAAGGGCCGTTGATAAAAATCAATGGATTTTCGGCCCCAAGCGGTTCAGGATTCGGAGCCAACTTATCAAGAATAGCAAAACCAAGCCCTTTAGCGCCTATAAATTTCTCTAACAGTTCCTTATCGGAATGCTGTACTTCAAAGTTCCCTTTTGTAAGGTCAATTACTAAATGTTTTCCTGAATAAGACATAATTTTATTTTTTATAAATATTTAATAAATCTGTCAGAATTGCAAAGCCGGTTTCGTGTCTTCCTGCACCAGGACCTACAATGGTGACATCTCCTAATAGATCGGTTGAAAATGTCAGGGCATTGGTAGCTCCCATTACTCCTGCAATCGGATGGCTCAAAGGTACCATTTCAGGAGCGACAGATGCTAATATCTTCCCGTCATCTTTCTTTTCAACACAACCGATAAGCTTCCATCGTGCATTTTGTTTTTTAGCTTCTTCAATATGAGCCGATGTAATACTTGTAATACCTTTGCATGAAACATCAGAAATGTCAAGCTTAGTCCCCATTACGATATTTGCCAGAATAGTAACTTTACCGCGTGCATCGTAACCCTCGACATCTCCTGTAGGGTCGGCTTCGGCATAACCCTTTTCCTGTGCGACCTTCAATGCATCATTATATGACATGCCTTTTTCCATTTCTGAAAGTATGAAATTGGTGGTACCATTTAAAATGCCTCTTATTTTATGAATCTCGCAACCGGCCAAGGGCCCTTCTGTAAGATTAATTACAGGGGTGCCGGCAACAACAGTTCCTTCAATCTTTAAACTGACTTCGTTTTTATCGGCAAGCGCTTTTAATTCGGCATATTTCAGCGCTGCAGGTCCTTTATTGCTTGTTACAACACTCTTCCCTGATTCCAAAGCTGCACGGCAATGTTCAATTGCAGGCCCACCTGTCTTTAAATCTGTAAAGGTCAGCTCACAAATTACATCTGCATTGCATTCTTTTATAAGTGTGACATTGTCCATCGTAGTAACATCTTTTGTAAATTTCTGCCTGGCTTTTGCCTGTTCCAGCATCGTTGGAATATTAAGTCCTTCGGGATTAAAGACATTGCCATAAACCATATCGGCAACGGCCACAATTGAATATTCATACTGATACTTTGTCTTTAGAAAATTACTTTTCTTTAGCAGGATTTCACAAATACCTTGTCCTACCGTACCAAATCCGATAATTGCAATTTTTTGTTTCATAATTATTAATTTTTAATGTTAAACATATTATTTTGTTACAATTTATTACTGAATCAAATAGAAAAGTCAAATTTATAAACTCCCTCACTGATTTTTGAAACACCAACATCAGTTCTGCCATAACGCAAGAGATGATGTTTTCTGATTGGTTGCCCGAGAGGAACGCGAAGCCGTTTATGAAAATATATCCCCATTTCGCTTGCGTGTGGAAATGAAGAAACTTGTTTCGGAAATACTATTCCATCAATGGTTTGATTTCCGAATAACAATCCTTCCATATTTATTCCGTCATCCCAAATTATTTCAATCGCATCGTTGTGGCGATGCATTCTTCCTCTACCATCAAAACGTAGCGGATTTAATTGTTTTGGAGGAAATAATACTGGAAATTGTTTAATGTCCTGAATTCTGATTTTAATATAAGCGTCATTCGGTGTTGTATGATTTTCAGGATTCTGTCCCCAATTCAACCCTGCTGCATTTTGAACCTCTCCATCTCTTCCCAATAGTGTAAGCAAACAAGTTGTTTCAGGAGTTACATATTCTTCAATAACTTCAGTTGCTTCTATTTCAAGACAAGAAATAGAATTATTTAAAACGCGTGCAATATAGTCATTCAATGGAGTAAATGTATCAAAAGTCGTTTCCGCTAAAATTTCTCTATATGGAGTAGATAAACCGCTACTGGAAAAATTTGTCGAACCAACTAATGCGTGAACTATTTGCCCCTTGATGCGCCATGCGTAACATTTGGAATGAATAGGAAGTTGAGAGTAAAAAATATTTATGTTGTTAATTTGATTCTGTAAGTCTGTTAATGAATTATGCAATGGTCTTTTAATGCCTTCAGCTCCATACATTCCGTAAACTACTTTTGAACGAAATGGTAAATTTTGAAGCCGTTGTATTGGTTTTGGTCCCACATATCCCGAAAGAACGATTAATTCATCGGTTTCAAATAGTTCGTGGCGATGGAAAATAATTTCCTCTAAGTTTTCAATAAATAACATTTATTTCACTTTTTATTTTTTAATGTAATTGTATGTTCTTTCTTGGGTGCATTGGAAAATTTTTTGTTAAATGAACGTGTAATATCAGAGAGGTTTATACTTTCAATTTTTTCAATACTATAATTACTATGTTCACAAATATCAGCTATTACTTGGCTCATATTAATAGTAGTTCCGTTTACAATACCATCTCCGATAATCATTATAAAATATGAATTTGGTTTTTCTACTCTTGACGATTCATTCATGATTTTTGTCATTGAATCAATATATTCTGCCTTTGCTACTTCAAATGTTTTTGTGTCAATGCGGTGATGATTTCCGATTTCTTTTTGTCTGACAGGTCTATGGTCAAAACCTAACCAGAACATTCTTTGTTTATGATACAAATAATAATCAAATGTGTTAATGTAAGGTGGCGAAGTAATAATAAAATCAAAATAGTCTTCAGAAAATTTTTTTAATATTTCAGAAGTGTCTCCATTATAAACTTCCGTTTTTGCAGAAACAGAACATTCATTTGTAGTTAATACTTGCAAATAATTTCTTACTGTTTCTATAAAAACAGAAAACACAAAACCATCGGGATGATTTTTTTTCTTTGACGAGTATCTTACTTCACTATCCTGATTAGAAACTCTTACAATTATTTTTGAGAATGCACAATATAAAAGGATTTTAATGTTTTCATTTTTTATTTCGTCAATATTTTTTTTAAGTGTTGCAAGTTCATAACTAACGTTTCCTTGGAACCAGTGATTACGGTTCGGAAAATCAGGAATTGAAACATCATTTTTGTTTTTTGAATAAACATTTTGTTGTGCAAACAATCCAGTGTTTTCATATAATTGATAATCGGAAATAAAATCTCGAACTGTTTGAATTTCCTCTAATGAATAATGAATTGATTTTGCACGAGAAATAAGGTAAGCAATAGGATTTAGGTCAATACCCACAGAATTCATTCCGTTTAGAACTCCTTCAACCAATGTTGTTCCACTACCACAAAAAGGGTCAAGAATTGTAAAACCTTGTTTGCAGTATAAATTGAAATATTTATTTACAATCTGTGGTGTAAATTTAGCAGGATAAGGATGAAATCCGTGTGTGTAATAAGTTGAATTTTTATGTTGTATGTCTGTTATCATTTGAATTTTTCATCTTTCATATTTTTTCTGAAAACCAAAATAAATGAATGCCCGATATTAAAGTAATATCGTCTTGATTTATTGCCGCCCAAACGAACCAGTTTTCTTTGATTTGATTGATCCCAGATAATTATATCCCACATTACCCATCCTGCTTGTTGCGCAACAGTAATTAAATCACTATGTAAGTTGATGTACGGGATGCTATTTTCCATATCTCTGTAATCTCTCACAACCCAAGTATTGTAAGCCCCTTGCTTTGCAACCTGATGAAGTGATAAAAATAATTCTTTCATCTTCAATAGATATTCTTCATAGGTTACATTTCCCAAATCCTCTTCCTGTTTGGAATATGGTTTAGTTAATTTTCGACTTTGATTTTTATAAGGATTTCCATTATAGTCTTTGTCTGCAAAACGTTCACGAATTTTGTTTAATAAGTTGGCATAAGGTGGTGAAGTAAGAATAAAATCAACAGATTCAATCGGAAAATGCTTATTAAGATTTAATGCAGAATCCTGAATTGTTATTCTTCTGTAATCAAAGTTAGGTTTTCCATCTTTGGGGTCAATTCCTTGATTGAATAGTTTAATAAAGTCATCATTTAGTTCAACGCCGATGGAATGCCTTTTAAGAATATTTGCTGCATCTAATGTTGTTCCAACACCAGCAAAAGGATCTAATATTGTGTCCCCTGGTTTTGAATAGATTTTTATAAAATGCTTTGCCAAAGAAATCGGAAAAGCAGCCCCGTGCTTTTTTCTTTTCTCTGTAATAGGACTATTGAAGGTTTGAACGCTTTTGCCATGAATTGTCCAATCGCTGCCGTTAAGGTCATTAAGTTCGTGTCCGTTTAAAACAATTGTATGATCTATTTTTTTCTTCTCAATCGGTTTTTCAAAAGTTTTAAAGTCAATAAGGTAAAGTTGCCGCCCATCTTCCCATATTAACGGTTCCTTATCTACTATTATATATGGTTTGATTTGCTTATGTTGTTTCGCTGTTATCATTCAATTTTAAAATAAAAAATTAATGGTTCAAATTTATTGAATATTTTGATAACTTCTTAATAAATAATTGGTAAAAAAGGATCTTTTAAATCCATTGAAAATATAGTAAGTATTATTTTCTTAAAGCCGCTGAAGAAGCTCCTCCTGCAGAATATTCCGGAGAACTTATTTTAACTTTCTTTCCGTCTAGGACAGCAAGCGCTTGCTCAATATCAGCAATAATATCATCGTGATGCTCAGCCCCGACACATAATCGAATCAGATTTGAAGGTATATCGGCAATTTTTCTGGCTTCTTCGCCTTGTTGCTGGTGAGTTGAAATTGCAGGGATTGTAGCTACAGATTTAATTTTGCCCAGATCAGTTGCCCGCCAAATACGTTGAAAAGCATCGAATACATTACGTGCAGCTTTAGCGCCTCCTTGTACTCTGAATGACATAAGATGTCCATACCTGTTGATTTTTT
>JACQWN010000312.1:7910-10422 GCA_016209245.1 Bacteroidia bacterium | reverse complement strand
AAATCAATTTAATTTTGTCTTTTATGCTTCGACTGTTTGAGTTTGCAAAAAAAGCAAACTCAAACGCTCAGCATAACTGAAACTAAACAGCTTTGTATTTGCAAACCTGTTAAGTTTCAGTATAGATAAGAAATGTGGTTGTTCGTCAATATGCTTACAATATCGGCAGGGATATGCGCGACCCGGAAATCACGGAAGAGGATTAGAAATATATTTATTTTTAATTGATATTGTTTAACCAATAAATTTTAAAAAAAATGAAAACAAAAATTTTACTTTTAGCTCTGGCAGTATTTTCAGCCATTACCCTGAAATCACAAATTGTAATCACTACTTGTGATAACCAACCGCCTTATGGCGACAGCGTTACAGGTCAGGTGGCCTTATGCGACACAACGGGCGTTACTCCGGGTAATTTCGGAGCCGGTATTACCTGGGATTATTCAGGACTAATAATAGATTCATTGATTCCATATTGGCATCATTTCCCTGATCCTGCTTCGACACCGTGTTATGGAACATTTCCTGCCGCCAATTATGCCGATGAAACCGGTGACGGAGTATATAGTTATTCCGACTATTCTTCCGATACCGCAATTTTATTAGGGAATTGCATGGAGTCATTAGGATGCCTTGAAGAGTATTGGAATACTCAAATTTCTCTAATATGCCCTTTTTCATACCAGGATAGTTTTTCAGATACAGTCTATGGATATAAGTGTGGTTCAGGAGTTTATACTCATTTGTATAAAATCAGACACACGACTTACGACGCTTATGGAACGCTCATTTTACCTAATGGTACTTACAATGCTTATCGTTTCAAAGAAGTTGAATACCGTATAGACTCTGTATTCATGGATGGAGGCGCCTTCCTGTATTCTTATGAAGTAAATATCACAGATTATGTATGGATGAATACCGATGAGACAGAACCCGAAAGAGCCTTCCTGATGTATTATATGTCAGGAACAAGTCTCGGTATTCCTTTCAAACAGGTTTCTTTTCTCTATTCATTCGATGAACAAAACCCTGTCAACCCGCTCGATTCAGGTCTTGTCGCTTATTACCCCTTCAACGGCAATGCCAATGATGAAAGCGGGAATGGGTACAACGGTTCTGCTATGAACGGAGCAAGTTTAACAACTGATAGATTTGGCAATATTAATAAAGCCTATAGTTTTGATGGTACAGACGATTATATTAATATTACTGCTGCAAGTGGGTTTTCACAATATAATGACCCGCAAGAACAATTTACCATATCCGCTTGGTTTAAAACAAATGTTGCTACTTCTGCTCAATGTATTTATTCAAATTCAAGCGAAGATGGTTGGCATGTTGTTGCAGTCACCACAAATAATGCAGCGTTTTGGATAACGAATACCAGTTGGTCCGGTACTACAGTAACTGGCAGCGATGCTGTAAATGACAATTCATGGCACCAGGTTACATGCATATTTGACAACCCCGCAATGAACCTCTATGTTGACGGAATTCTTGAGGGCACAGTTAATTTTACCGGTACTTTGTTGAGCTCCGGAGGTTGGCCAAACGGCGGTATCAAAATAGGTGTCAGGTATTTATTGGACGGCGGGTATTTTAATGGTTCATTAGATGACATCCGCATTTACAACCGCGCTTTGAGTGAAGCAGAAATACAGGCATTGTATGATACAATTCCTACTTTAGCCCCAGTAGCGGATTTCACCGTTAATGATTCAACAGTAACGGCAGGTTCAACCGTTCAATTCACTGACCTTTCAACAAACAATCCCATAAGCTGGAGCTGGAGCTTCGCGGGCGGAACCCCGTCAAGTTCAACCTTGCAGAATCCATCCGTCACATACAATACTGCCGGAACTTATGATGTAACATTGATTGTTGCAAATGCTGCAGGTAGCGATACTCTTACAAAGACAAATTATATTGAAGTAAATGACACAGTGCCTATGGTTACATTCCAGAAATCTTATGGTACCGATGGATATGAATACGGAAATACAGTACACAGGACAACAGATAATGGTTATATTATTAATGGTTGTACATCTGCTAGTTACGCAAACTATTACCAGAATTATGTTTTAAAAACAGACAATAGCGGAACAATGCTTTGGTCAATAAAATTTGGAAATATATATAGTTCAAATTACAGAGTTGTAAAAAATATAATTCAGACATCTGATGGTGGATATATTGTTGCCGGGTCAGACTGCAGTACAGGCGTCTGGTTTTCAAAAATAAATTCATCCGGCAATATTGTATGGTCAAAATTATTTGGTGGATTATGTTATCCAAAGCAAATTATTAATACACCTGATGGAAATTATATGATAGTATCAGATAACTCTATCACTAAAATTGACACTGCATTTAATATACTTTGGGCGAAATCTTATAACACTCCCGATTATTTTTTTATGAATTCTGTAATTCCCACAAATGACAATGGCTATATTGTTGTGGCAAGCGATTATTATGGTGGTGCTGGTCAAATTGATATTTCTTT
>JACQWN010000312.1:0-7871 GCA_016209245.1 Bacteroidia bacterium | reverse complement strand
TCTTTACTGAAAATTGACAGTTCTGGAAATCCTTTATGGGCTAAATCTTATGGCGGCTCAGATGATGAATATGGCAGTTATATTGTTCAAACCAGTGATAATGGTTATCTTATTTCAGGAACTACCCGAAGTTTCGGCGGATGGGATGAAACTTATCTGGTAAGAATTGATAGTATCGGAAATGTTGTCTGGAGTAAAATAATTGATAATACTACAGCTAGTGGTTCATACAATAGTATGGTACCAATTATAAAAACAACAGATGGGAATTTCCTTGTTGGTACTACATTTCCTAATAGTACATATCCTTCATATGATGCATGTTTTGTGAAAATTGACCAAGCCGGAAATATATTATGGAAAAATGCTTTTGGAAAACATGTTCTGAATTATCACGAAACTATAACCAGTATTGAAGAATTATCATCAGGGGGGTTCGCTGCAGGTGGTTTTACAAATTTCCTCGAACTAATTAAGGATGACCTCTATCTCGCAGTCCTTAATGACATCGGTAAAGTTGGCTGTAATGATTATGAACCGAATATTTTTATGGTTAATACTTCTACAATTTCTTCGGCAATTACACCAACATCAGCTAATATATCATTGAGTGTTTCTCCACTCACAGTAGTGCCATCTGTTCCAACAACAACCGAAACAAACACTTGTGTAATTATAGCTGAAGCTAATTTCATTGCAAATGATTCTACTATTATGACGGGTTCAACCATACAATTCACCGACCTTTCTCCTAACAGCGTAGTGATACTTTGACAAAAAATAATTATATTAATGTAACGCCTGCTTCAAATGACTATAATATTTCACAGGGCGGAACGGTAATTACCTGCTCTGGTAATTTCATTGGCGACCCCGGAACCAGTTATGCTCCTGATTCATATTATATCATGACATTTTGCGCTGACACAACTGAAAACGAACAGATACAATTTGATTTTACTTCAATGGGTTTAGCCGGCACCGACTGCGGAATATGTTACGGCGACGATATATACGTCTATGATGGCGCTGACATATATGCTCCCGAACTCGGTCTTTTTGGGATGTCCTGCGGTGATTATGAAACATACTGGTGGTGGTCTTCTTGTCCGATATCAATAATTCGATCAACTAACGGTTGTTTGACATTTAAATTTATCACAACCGATCATTTCTGCCTTGTAGGCGAAAATACGGGATGGACGGCTTCTATTTCCTGCGTACCATCTTATCCGATAATCCCTGATTTTTCATTTATTTCTGCATGCGCCGTAGATACTAACTATTTTACTGATTTATCTCAAAACGCAACTTCATGGGAATGGAATTTCGGAAACGGACAGACTTCAACTTTACAAAATCCAATTTGCATTTATTATTCAACCGGCACTTTCACAGTTACCCTTACCATTAACGGTTGTTACACTATAACAAAACAGGTAACTATCAGCGATGCTCCGCCTGTTGCCAATATTACCGCCGGCGGTCCTACAACATTCTGCAACGGCGATTCCGTTGTGTTAAACGCAAATAGTTGTATAGGTTGCTCTTATTTATGGAATACCGGTGAAACCACCCAATCAATAACTGCATGGCAATCCGGCTTATATAATGTCACTGCCACCAACAGTTGCGGCTCTGATGAAGCGACACCCGAATTTGTATCGGTAAATTATACACCTGTTCCAACAATATCTACTAATGGAGCTACAGAATTCTGCGATGGCGATTCTGTGATTCTGACTGCTACTACCGCAGATTCTTATCTCTGGAGTACCGGCGAAACATCACAATCAATCGTTGTTTATACTTCAGGTGATTATTACGTTGCAATAACTGACGATTGCGGCAGCGAATCATCTCAGGCGACAACTATTGTCGTTCATTTTTTGCTTACAGCTCCGGTTATCACTGCCGGTGGCACAACCACTTTCTGCCAAGGCAACTATGTGACGCTAACTTCAGACGTCGCTGATTATTACTATTGGAGTACCGGAGCGAATACTCAATCAATTGATGTTTACAACAGCGGTGATTATTATGTAACTATCACCAATTCCAATGGTTGCCAGGCTGTATCGGCTGTTGAAACTGTTATTGTAAACCCGAACCCTGCGACACCTGTTATCACACCTAGCGGGGCGACTATATTCTGCGACGGAGAATCTGTAACGCTCAGTTGCAGCACTGCCGATGACTATCTATGGAATACCGGCGAAACTTCGCAGTCAATTACAGTGGACTCAACAGGAACTTTCTCGGTCACCGTTACAAATACAAACGGATGTACTGCGGAATCCGGTAATATTTACACTTCAGAAATCAGCGCACCTTTAGCGCCGGTGATTTCCTCTGTCGGCTCAGCTATCGTATGCCAAGGCGAATCGGTTGTCTTGTATTCCACTTCTGCCAACGACTTTTTATGGAGCAACGGCGAAACTACTCAATACATCACGGTAACTGATGCGGGAGATTATACGGTTACTGTTACATATTCGTGTGGAACATCAGTATCGGATGCATTCACCGTGACAGTGAACCCGAATCCCGCAGTACCGGTAATCACGCCTTCAGGAACAGTAAGCATTTGCACAGGCGACTTTCTTGCACTAAATTGCAGTACTGCCGATTATTATTATTGGAGCACCGGCGCAATAACTCAAAGTATTGACGTTTATTCTGCAGGAGACTATTCGGTAACAATTACGGACATTAACGGATGTACGGCAGCTTCAGTATCAACAAGCATTGAAGTTACTGACCCGTTGAATAGTTTTAGCGCTTCCGCCACAGTTTTTTACTTACCTGATGCTACTGTTGATTTTAGTTCAGTTGTAAATGGCCCCATTGCAAGCTATCTTTGGGATTTTGGCGACGGAGGCACTTCCGCAGCAGCTAATCCTTCATACACATACGCCGACCCGGGCTTATATACCGTCTCACTTACGGTTGACGATGGAAACGGCTGTATTGAAACGGTTACTTTGACAAATTATATATGGATAGAGCAGGTATTTACAACAACAACAATTAATACCGGCACAACCGACAATCTTTCCGGTGTTTATTTCACTTCGCCCGATTACGGGGTGCTCACAACAACTACCGGCAATGTTTTAATTACAGATGATGGCGGCAGCAACTGGACAACTTCATCGAATACCGGAATACAATATATAACTGGCGTTTCAGTTTATAATGGCTCAGTTTATATTTCAGGTCCATGGGGATATATCGGCGTTTCGTACAACAATGGGTTGAACTGGTACGATTATAATCTGATGACCAATGCTATTTTCAATGGTTTATATTTTACTTCGGCAGGGGCTGGTTATGCTGTTGGAACCGAAGGTACGGTTTATAATTTCAACGGCGCTAGCTGGCTCGCACAGACGATAAGCACTTCGTACGATTTTATGGCAGTTTATGGATGGGGCGACTACGCATGGGCTGTAGGCGATTACGGAACAATCTGGGGCTATGATGGTATTTCGTGGAACGCTTTTAACAGCGGTGTTACATATAATCTGACCGGCGTAAATTTTGTCAATGATTTGGTTGGATATGCAACCGGCGCAACCGGCGCTATTCTCAGCACCATTGACGGCGGAGCGACGTGGAACCAAGTGTTTGACGGCGTTGCCCTTGGCTGTTCATTCACTTGCATAACCGGAGCGAACGCGGATACATTATGGGCTATTGGCGACGGCGGAATTGTTTACCAGACCCTTGACGCCGGACTTACCTGGAGCAGGTTTTCCATAGGCAGCTACCTCGACCTAGCAGCAATCCAATATGCCGATGGTGTCGGACATATTGCAGGAAAAGACGGGAAACTATATGAATTCGGTTCACCGACAACTACTGTAAAACAAACTGAGACAGAAAACAAGATACGGATTTACCCGAATCCTGCTACTTCGTCTATTACAATAGAAATTACTACTGATACGAGACCGGATTATTCTTTTACAATGTACGATATGCTTGGTAAAAAAGTGTTACAGATAGAAATTCATAATTCAAGGACAGAAGTACAGATAAATAACCTGCAGGCAGGGTTGTATTATTACAATATTGCTGGAGGGAATAAAATTATAAAGACAGGGAAGATAGTAATACAATAAAGTTATATTATTTAATCAATACTTCGGTATAAATTTTAAAGAAATTTTTTAAACTACTCAGCAGTATAAAGTTATCACACAAAGACGCAAAGTACGCAAGGGCTAATGAAAGAAAACGAAATAGCGAATTTATTATTTAATATTTTTCTTAATTTTGATTTGATCCCGTACATGCGTGATGGAATTAATAGAATTGCGAATAACTTGTAAGCTCGCAAAGAAAAAAATCATTAATGATTTTTTTACTCTGCGGTCTTAATACTTTGCGTTCATTGCGTCTTTGCGAGACATAATTTTCGCGGGAAATAAAATGCACCTGAGTAATTACAAATAAACAATATAATAACGCACATTTATTTATTGCAAACTCAGGATCTAAGATGAGTTGTTTAAAAATACTTTTTTGATCATAGACATATTGTTATATAAGAATTCAATAACTGATAAAATAACTGAACTGTTGTTAATCAGTATTTATGAAAAATTTATAAAGAATATTATTTATCACCACTCAAATTAATATTAAAAGTGCGGAGTCAGCACTATAATCACTGACAACAAAAATATGAAAACAATTTATTTTACAATTTTTATGACAGTCGCATTTATTTTCAATGTGAAAGCACAATACGTTTTTAATGGTTGTAACACTCATGCTGTTTATGGGGATAGCTTAATAGGAACAAGCACTTATTACGATACAACTGGTTTTAATTCCGGTAGCGGAGGAGCAAACATCACATGGGATTATAGCAATTTGATTATTGACACCACTGGTTCTTTATCCCATTATTATTATGATCCAGCGACTACTCCCGGTTCATCAAATTTCCCTGGTGCCGGACTGGCCGATTTAACCCCTGTCGGGCAGTATACATATTCAACATATTCATCTGATAGCACTACTATACTTGGAGTATGGGACGCTTCATTAAATTGTGCAACATCACTTTATTCGGACCCGCAGAAGCTAACCTGTCCGTTTGCTTTTGGAAATAGTATGACTGACAATTATAGCGGATTAGGCAGTTGTGGAGCTGTTAATATTTATGGTACCAGAACTTATATGTATGATGGTTATGGAACCCTTATTCTTCCAATGGCAACCTATACTAATGTTACACGGGCAAAAATTATAGATATATCTACAGCAGGAGCTGCAAGTTCCATAGATACTTTTTATGTATGGTCGGATGTAAATACAGAGCAAGCTGTTTTTATGTACATATATATGAAAAGCATCACTTATAATTTTGTGTACAAAATTTTAGAATCATTTTCTTATTCCCATGTTCCCGCTATGGTTACAAATGTTCAATCTATACCTATTGACCAACGATTTGGAATTACAGTTTACCCTAATCCTTTCAGCACATCAGCTATCTTAGATATTTCAAATCTTGATAAAATAAAGAATTACGAATTAAGATTTTCGATTTACGATTTATTAGGCAATGAAGGATTTCAATCCGTAATCCACAATCCTCCATTCGAAATTAACCGGGGTAATTTGCCAAACGGAATGTATTTTTACAAAATAAGTGGTGGGCAGGGTATTATTGGAACAGGGAAATTGGTTATTCAGTAAATTGTATCAGTTCAAAAGACAAGGGTAAAAGAATGAAGTGTTTACTGACTAAAGTGATAAATTACTGTTTGCTTTAAATCAGGATGCAAACTTTTACCAACAGGGCATGATAAAGCAGCATTTTCAATAATTTTCTTTTCTTTATCGGAATATTGATTTTCAGGAAAATAAAATTCCAGAATAATTTCTGAAATCCTTCGCGGTGGGACGGTTGCCATTATTTTTGTGGTTTTTACTGTGGTTCCATCAATGCTGAAATTATGCCTTTTAGCTGTAATTCCTATTATCGTCAAAATGCAGCTCCCGAGTGCCGTTGCAACTAAATCGGTAGGCGAAAAAAATTCTCCTTTCCCTTGATTATCAACAGGAGCATCAGTAACCAATTCATTTCCCGACTTTAAATGCTTCGCTTTTGTCCGCAAATCGCCTAAATAAATTGTTTCGATTGTTTCCATAGTAAAATGATTTGAATTGCAAAAATAAAAAAATTAAGTTACATACATTAAATTAATAATACTCCGTAACTATTATTATTTTTGCCTTGATATTATTTTAAAAAAATATGGAGCTAAAAATTACAAATTTATCAAAAACCTATAAAGGCGGTATAAAAGCGGTTGACAATCTCTCGCTAACAATTCACGATTCAGCAGGAATAGATCCGTATAATAAGCTTATTGACAGGGATTCGGATGATAAGAGGAAGGAATTGAAGGAATACAGAATACAGAATACAGAATACAGAATACAGAATAATGCTTTCTTCAGAAGAACAAATAAGGATACAGAAAATATTTGATAAACTTATCAAAAGCGGAAAAAAATCGCTTGAGGAAAGAGATATAAATCAAATTGAAAAAGCTTACCGGTTATCTTTAGAAGCGCATAAAGATATAAGAAGGGCGACAGGGGAGCCATATATATTGCATTCGCTGGCGGTAGCACAAATTGTTCTTGAGGAAATGCGGTTAGACGGAGTTTCAGCTATTGGCGCCTTATTGCATAATATTACACAATACACCGATATTTCATTTACAGAAGTTGAAAAGGAATTTGGAAGCACGATATCGGATATTATCAGGGGCTTATCTAAAATTGAAGGATTGCAAACGCATAAAGCTACTCTTCAGGCGGATAATTTTATCAGGTTATTGCTTAATCTTTCAAATGATGTACGTATTATTCTGATTAAGCTGGCCGACCGGCTTGATAAAATGCGAACTCTCGATATATTTTCAAAGCTAAAGCAAAAGCAAAAGGAGATTGCTAATGAAACTTTACATTTGTATGCTCCAATAGCGCACCGGCTAGGTTTATACAATATTAAAACAGAGCTTGAAGAGCTTTCTGTGAAGTATTCCGAATCCGAGCTCTATTCCTCGATTGAGCGGAAATTACATGAAACTGAAGCCGACAGGGAAAAATATATCAATAATTTCATCCGGCCAATTAAAACGGCTCTGGCTGAACATGGATATAAGTTCGAAATAAAAGGAAGAGTTAAAGGTATATTTTCTGTCTTAAAAAAAATGAAAAAGCAGCAGGTCGAATTTCATGAAGTATATGATATTTTCGCTATACGTGTAATTCTTGAAAGCGGTACGGAAAACGAAAAGGACGATTGCTGGAAAGTATATTCATTAATTACCGATATATATCAACCGAATCCAAGGAGATTACGCGATTGGATTTCTAGTCCCAAGCTCAGCGGTTATGAATCCTTGCATACAACAGTTATTGGCCCGCAGGGAAAATGGGTCGAAATACAAATCCGGACAAAACGGATGGACGAGGTCGCAGAAAAAGGGCATGCAGCACATTGGAAATACAAAAAAGAAGCGGTTTCCGATGATTCTGCTGCATGGTTGACCAAAATCAGAGAAATACTCGAAAAACCATTTCCCGAAAAAGATAAAATAGATGATGCCAAAAAGGAGCTTTATTCCGATCAAATATTTGTTTTTACTCCGCAAGGAGATTTAAAGAAACTTTCAGCTAATGCCACCGTCCTCGATTTTGCCTATACTGTACATACTGAAATAGGTAATACCTGCGTCGGGGCAAAAGTAAATGGTAAAATAGCGCCCCTGAAACATTGTTTGACAAACGGCGATGAGGTCGAGATAATGACTGCAAAAAACCAAAAGCCTAAACCC
>JACQWN010000311.1 GCA_016209245.1 Bacteroidia bacterium | reverse complement strand
TGGAGTTTAAAAAATCAAAATTTAGAGGTTCATCGCAACATCAAAAAAAATTTTTACTGCGGTTTTTTATAAAAAAGTGAGTTTTCGTTCAGACACTAAATAGATTTGTGAATAATGCAGGCTAAATATTTCTCAAATATTTAAATCAAAGCCAATATCTTTTCGAAAATATTTCCCTTCAAAATTAATAATACCGGCATTTTTGTTTGATTTATTTATTGCTTCATTTATATTTGAACCAAAAGAGCTGACTGCTAGTACTCTTCCTCCGTTTGAGATAATAGTGTCGCCTTCAAGCTTGGTTCCTGCATGAAAAATAAGACTGTCGTCGACCATACATAAATTTTCAATGACTTTGCGTTTTTGATAATCGCCCGGATAGCCCTTGGATGCCAGAATGACGGTAGCTACGGTGCGCTTATCAATTTCAAGCTCTTTTTCATTTAATGTTTGATTCGCAACTCCTTCAAAAAAATCAACAATATCTGATTTAATCCGCGGAATCACCGATTCGGACTCTGGATCGCCCATCCTGACATTATACTCTATTACATAAGGATATCCGTCAACATTCATTAGTCCGAAGAATATAAATCCTTTATATGGTATTCCATCTTCCAGCAAACCTTTTACCGTCGGTACGATAATTCTTTGTTCGACTTTTTCCATAAAATTTTTGTCAGCAAAAGGTACAGGCGAAATAGCGCCCATTCCACCTGTATTTGGGCCCGTATCACCCTCTCCGATTCTTTTATAATCTTTAGCTTCCGGTAAAATTTTATAATGAATACCATCGGTAATGATAAAAACAGATATTTCAATACCTTTCAGATATTGTTCGAGCACAACTTTCAGCCCTGCTTCACCAAATTTCCCTTCAAACATCTCCGACAGATTTGCCTTGGCTTCTTGTAAATCGTTGATAATCAGCACCCCTTTGCCTGCAGCAAGACCGTCAGCTTTCAAAACATAAGGAGGAGCTAGTTCATTAAAAAATCTAAAAGCTTCATTAATACTTTCTTTTGTAAAAATTTTGTAATGCGCCGTTGGAATACTATGACGCTGCATGAATTGCTTTGCAAAATCTTTGCTGCCCTCAAGACGCGCTCCGGCTTGTGTAGGTCCAATAACATTAATGTGCTTAACCTGTGGGTCATTCAGAAAAAAATCGTGGATACCCATTACAAGTGGTGCTTCTGGTCCAACTACCAACAGAGTAATATTATGCTCTAACGAAATTTTTTTTACTGCATCGAAATCTTCCGGATTCACAGGAAGGTTTGAGCCGCAGTTGCTTGTACCACCATTGCCGGGGGCAATAAACAGGTTATTAATTTTTTTACTCCCGGCGATTTTCCATGCCAATGCATGTTCCCTGCCCCCTGAACCTAACAGTAAAATATTCATCTGCTAATACTTTGGCCGGTTTGTATCAATTTCTCCAACTTTATAAATAAAGAGCAATTCATGCGAGCCATTGCTGGCATTGCGGATATTCGACAGAGTTATATCATACGAATAGCCAAAAGTGAGCCGTTTGTTGCCAACACCCGCCATTACAGCAAGCGCATCTCCAAGCCGGTATGAAATCCCTGCCGAAACAATGTCCTTATATTGTCCGCTGACATTAATATCTCCCTGAAACACGCCGGCTTCAATCAGCTTCAACAATAGCGACGGTTCAATTTTAAAATCATTAAATGTAAAAATATATCCTCCATGTAAGAAGTAATGCCTGACCTGTCGTTGCTCTAAAATTTTATTATTCATATGGTTGACTTTTCTGTTGAAAAGGCTATGTACGGCAAGTCCGGCATAATACTTACTTTCAGTTTCATAAAAGTAAACACCGAAGGAAGCATCAGGTACAATTAACTTATCAGTGCAATAGTTTACTGCATCATCATCAGGATTCTCAAGTAAAAGAGCGGATTTATTCAATTGATTTTGATATAACATTGCAGATAAACCCAAAGAAATTTTTGCCCCTTCCATTACATTGAAATGATATGAATATGTGCCTTCAATGCTTTGAATACTTGTAGGCCCTGTCGAGTAGTTATAAACAGTACCGCCAATACCCATATTTTCTACGAGCTTGGCATGCCCGTTCAACGCCTGAACATTCGGAGCATCGTCAATTCCTGTCCAGAATTGCTTATATGTTACCGATAGCGGTATATAAGGCGTAGTTCCCGCAACCGCAGGATTAACCCAATATTTGTTCAGCATATACTGACTGAACATATTCCGCTGTTGTGCGTTAATAGCGGATATTATTGCTATGCAAATTATCAATGCAGCTGTTTTTTTCATGGTTGTAAAATTTAATATTTAATAATAACTGTACGTTGGTTATGCCTTTTTATCCATTTTTAATTCTTTATTTTTTCTAGCTTCAGGTAAATAATTGCCGGATGTTATTACTTTTATGCCTGTCTCTACTTCCAATGCTTTCCTTGCATCACCCGCAATTTTACCGCCTTTTTTGGCAGCAGTCTTATTTTGAACAAAGCCCTTCGGATTCTTTGTTTTTACTATTTCTGTAGTTGAAGCTTCGCCAAGCATTGAAAAAATTAATTCTAAATCTGTCATGTGGTCTCGTAGATTCTCTCTTTTCAATCCTTTTAAATTCTTGTACTCCGATGGTGTTAATCCAAAAGTAGCTTTTGATATTTCTGCTGTTAATATAGCATATTCAATTTTTTCTTTAATACCCCTATTACTCCATTCTTCCGTTAATTCTTCACGAATGGCGATGCTCCTCATTCGTTTTTCAATCCAATCGTCAGGGTCGCCTTTTAGTTTGTATAGATCTCTTGTCCGTTGAGTCGCTAATTCCGGATTTTCAATTTCATCAAGCCTATCGGAACCAACTTGAGCTAGCCAAAGTTTAAAAGGTTCTGCTTTTGGAGAGGGAATTGCCTGAATTAATCGTAAAAGTTGCTTCGTATCAGCTACATCCGTTAATCGCATTTTGCCATCAACAGCTACCATTTTGAAAGCGTTACAATTTGTAACGGCTTCATTTCCCTCAGCCAAAAGTCTCTTTTTTAATACCCTCCAATAAACTTGTGGATTAGGACTATCGGTTAAAACCGCTATTACATCAACGATAGCGAAATACCATTTCTGTTCGTTTTCGTCCCACTTGGACCGAATTTTTTTATTTTCAAAAAGTTTTATGTTACTCATATTGATAATAAATCTGTAGATAAAATAAAATCTTAACTGAACTATTGTAATTACAAAAAGATTAATTTAATAATCTGTGAATCTGTGGCAAATTTGAATAGCCACGCGTTTTCACATAGAACCATTTTATTTAATTATAGTAAGCGCTCCTGAATATATTCTCCCCTCTGAACCTAAGTCAATATAATAATAATAAGTTGCTGCCGGTAAAGGATGTCCGTTATATGTGCCATCCCAAGGTTGACTATAGCCATCCGAGCTGAAAACCTTTTTTCCCCATTGGTTGTAAAACTCTACTTTACAATTTGGATACTCTTCAATTCCCTGAATGTTCCAAACATCGTTTTTGCCATCGCCATTGGGCGTAAATGTATTCCATATAACAAGGCAGCTTTGTGCTGAACCTGCAACAGAATATGTCTTTATTGTCGAACAGGTGCGGGCATCGGTGACAGTTACATTAAAAGTTCCTGCTGAAAGCTGTTCAATTTTATCACTCGTAGCCAATGTATTCCATGAATAAGCATAAGGCGGAGTACCGCTGATAACTTCGATATCAATTATACCATCTGCTTTGTCCATACAGCTTTCGCCAGTAATATTTGCCTGTAGGTTAAGTCCGGAAGGTCGTATTGTCACCGTATATTCATTATAAATGGTGCATGAATTTGCATCTGTAATTGTAACCGTGTAATGTGTAATTATTGTATCTGTGATTGTCAATGTTTCCGAAGCTTGTCCGTTTGACCAAAGGAATGAATACTCCGGAGTTCCGCCAAACGCCAAAATTGTAATCGTCTTTTCACTCCCGCTGCATGTATCTCGAACAATTGAAGATGAAAATGAAAGAGGCATTGCCGGGCCGGTAATCTCGAACTGGCGAACAATCGAACAATTCGAATTATCGGTAATAGTAAGACGATATGTCCCTGCTGTCAGGCTATCAACTGCAGAGGTTGTGTCCTGTGTTGTCCATAAATATGTGAATGGTGAAATGCCGGTTAATACGGAAACACTAATATCACCAATATTCTCCCCATAGCATGCAATATTTTCAAGAGTATACTGGGTCGTAATCTCGGCAGGTTCAATAAGCGAAATAGTATCAAAAATGTAACATCCCGTGCTGTCGGAGACCTGAACAACATATTCTCCCTCAGCGGCATTAACCATATCTTCGGAAATATAACCGGAAAATTCTCCGTTAATATACCATTTAAATAAATAAGGTATAATGCCACCGGTTACCGTAATATTAATGCCTCCATTTGTAAATCCATAACAAGATGGGTTAATAGCGGTATCCGATACTATGATTTGTGGAGCTTGGGTTAGTTCAACAGAATCAACAGTTATACACTCATTATTATCAATAACAGTAATGTAATATATTCCCGGAACAAGATTATTAATCATTTGAGTTGTTTCACCTGTTATCCATAGATATGTGTAAGGGCCAGTACCGCCTTCGACCCCGATTGAAATGCTGCCGGGTGAACCATAACATGCAAATTCAATAATATCATTCGTAATAATTAACGAATCCGGTTCACCTACAGAGATATATTTGTGAGTCATACAACCATTATTATCGTATATAATGGCAATATAATCTCCGGATGATAAATTCTCAATTATTGTATCTTCGGTCGCAGAGGACCATATTGTATCTGAACCATCGCTCCAACCAAAGGTTGAATAAGGCGCAATACCGCCTGAAATTTCAATTTCAACGCTTCCATCTGCAAAATTAAAGCATAATGGCTCGGTAATATTACTGTGTATCTCAAGATTTTCCGGCTCATTTAAAATTGTTGTTTCAATAAAATAACAACTGCTGTCGTCAACAATTGTCAAGGTATATGTTCCTGCTCCAAGACTGTCGTTATCCTCGGAAGAATTTCCATCGGACCATAAAAACTGATAGGGTTCATTTCCATTACTAACTGTAATATTAATGTTCCCATTTTCAAGATGGTAACAAGCCGGATCTGTTACAATAATTTCCAAAGAAATTTCTATAATATTGGCAACTTCAAATGAATCAATTGACATACAGTTATTTGAATCGGTGACAGTAACCATGTAAATACCTGCATAAAGACTGTCAATAGCGGAAGTCGTATCGGTCAATTCTTCCCATTCATAAACATAAGGTGGTGTGCCACCAGTTGTCGTAATAGAAATTGCGCCTGAATTAATAGAATTACAATATGAATCTGTAAGAGCACCATTAAGTAAAATTTCTTCAATATTTGAAATCTGAGCAGAATCAATTGCCTGGCAACCAAATGCATCAGTTACAGTTACAAAATATTCACCGGCGCTTAAGCCCGTAACAGTATCGTTTGAAGGAATTTCCGGATCGCTCCATTCAAAAGCGTATGGTGATGAACCATTTTGAGCGGTTACAATGAGCCCGCCATCGTCAATTCCAAAACAACTGGGATTAGATGTGGTCAAATCAAGTGTTACAGTGATAATATAGTTAAGGGTGATGGAATCTATGCCTGTACAACCGTTTGAATCGGTTACCATCAACATGTAAGTGCCGTCGCCTAAACCTGAGATGTTCTGTGTAGTGCTTGATTGAATGTCATTCCATTGATAATAATATGGCTCAGTTCCATTTATCGTTACCGAATTGATACTTCCATTATTAATGCCAAGACATGTTGGAGGTGTAGGCGCTAAAGTTATATCAAGTGTCAGGACATTTGTAATTGAAGTGGAATCGGTTTTCTGACATCCATTTGAATCAAAAACAATTACAGTGAATACTCCCTCTGCAAGATTTTCAATATCTTCGGAAGTACTGCTCAAAGCATCATTCCATAAATAACTAAATGGTTGAATTCCATTTGTAACCGTAAGGTCAATGCTTCCATCATTAATTCCTGCACAGGTTGGCTCGTTTGCTTCAAAGGTTAATAGGATTTCATCAGGTTCAGACAGTACAATGGAATCATAAGTTGTACAACCATTATAATCAGTTATTGTTACGGAATAAATACCTGCAGGTAAACCGGTAATATCCTGAGTTGTGCCGTTTTGCGACCATAAATAGCTAAGAGGGAAAATAGCATTATAAACAGAAATGTCAATCTTCCCATTATTATATATATAACAAGAGGGTTCATATGTTTCCACATCTATGACAATCGCAGGAGGTTCAGATATTATTATTGAACTGATTGCATCACAGCCATTTTGGTCTGTAACTGATACCGAGTACATACCTGCGGCTATTCCGGTAAGATTTTGGGTCGTATTATCATTTGACCATATAAAATTATATGGGGCTTCACCATTCATAACAAAAAGATTTATATAACCATCGTCTCCATTGTTGCATGTTGGAAACTCTCCTTGTAAAATAATTGTCATTACAGCCGGCTCTCCTATAAGTACACTATCTGTAATAAAATTATTGATTGCATCAGTTATTGTCACTGTATAAATTCCGCTTTGCAGACTGTCAATATCTTCTGCTGTTTCTCCATTCGACCATTCAATTGAGTATGGATGAGCGCCACCTATGATAATTAAATCAATGCTGCCGGAAGAATCGCCCTGACATGCCGGAGCTTCAGGAATCATAAATACCTGAAGAATACCAGCCGAAGAAGGTAAGATTTCAACTGAATCAATTGAAACACAATTATTACCATCAACTACTGTAACTATATACCATCCGTATGTAAGGCTATCAATATCCTGGATTGTTTCGCCATTGGACCATGTATATATATAAGGTGCCGAACCTCCAACAACGATAAGATTAATATTACCATCATTTCCTGCTGCAGTCGGGCTTTCTGGTATTAAAACCAATACTGGTCCATCAGTAAGCTCAAGACTTGTGGAATCAATTGCAGAACATCCGTTTATATCGGTAACTAAAACATAATAAGTTGAATCATATAGCATTGAAATATCTTGGTTTGTTCCGATCGTTACTAGCGATTCACTCATCCACTGATAAGTAAAAGGAGGAGTTCCGCTGC
>JACQWN010000205.1 GCA_016209245.1 Bacteroidia bacterium | reverse complement strand
CGTTATCGAAAATTCTTTGCTGCCGCAATAAATCATCATACGCCTTTGTATGAGGGAATGGTGTAAGAACAGTAAATTCAGCAAGGTCAAGGTTTATTTCCATCAAAAAATCAATAAGCCGCATAATATCATCTTCAGTTTGATTATCTAAACCAAGCAGTATTGTACCTTCAACCGAAATTCCAAAATCATGGTATCGCTTTATTCTTTCTTTAATATAGTCGGAAGTATCGAAAACCGCCTGATACACATACCAGGCGCCGGCTTTAGCAGCCAAGTCAAGAATTTCGGGCTTATCCATGATGGTATGGCTAATCCATTTCTTTTTAAAAGGAATCATGGTGTGGAAAAGATCTTTCAACCAATCTTCATGGTTAGCAAGTGAATTATCAACAACGAATAACCTGTTATTTTCAATAGCCGCAAGTTCTTGAGCTACTTTTTCCATAGGCCTTGGGCGGAATTTCCTGCCTCCTAAATAAGTCACTGCACATGGATAACAACTATATATGCAACCCCGTGAAGCATGAAAAAGGTCAACCATACGGACACCTTTATGATAATAATATTCTTGCTTAAGAATATCTCTTCTTGCCGGCCCAATTAATGCAGAGTCGGGAAAGTCATTCATACAATTATATACTTTTTGCAGATTTCCCGAATTGAAATCATTAAATATTTTCTCCATTTTTCCTTCTGCTTCGCCGAGAAAAACTGCATCGGCATGCTGCATTGTTTCCTCGGCATGAAGCATGGTTGAAATTCCGCCGAAAATTACTTTTTTCCCAAGCCTCCTGTATTCATCCCCTATTTCCCATCCCCTTTTTAGTTGGGTCGTAAGCATTAAGGATATTCCGACTAAATCAGTAGGTGCATCAAAATTAATATTTTCGACATTTTCATCTACAAAATCAATTTCTATACCTGCAGGCACAGCCGCAGCCATAACAACAGGACCGTGCGGAGGAAGATTAAATACTGTTTGCCTTTCCAACTTTTCCCACTTTGGATAGATAAGCTTAAACAACATATTTTTTTTTATTTAGCAAAAACGCAAAATTTGTTAAAAATTCCGACATTCTTTAATTTTTTTCTTCGTTTCAATAAATTCCTGTTTTGTAGCTATTTCCTTTGTCAGTGCAATTTTATAATATTTAACTGCTTTTGAAAATTTTTCAAGAAACATATAATAATCGCCGGCTAATATATAAACCTGATAGTTTTCGGGATTTGTTGAAATAAATTCATGAATTAAGCCGTCACTGATTTGTTCATTATCACCTGTAAGAAACGATTGAATTTTCCTTTTTAATTCTCTATACTGTAAATACTTCTTATAATCAGCAGTGAACATAAATGAATCGGAAGAAATTGTGAGTTCTTTTTCATATACATTAATATTTGACTGTAATCCGGGGTATTCTGAAAATATTTTATTCAGGTCATAACATAAATATTCCCCCAATTGCCATGGTTTGGTTGAAATCCAGACTTTTTTTTCTGCAGGTTTGAAAATTATAGAATGATGTCCGATTAGCTGGTTCACGACTTTTTCATTTCCCATGCCGATATTTTTATCATCTATTCCTTTTTGGTCACGTAATATTGCTGCTACCTCAGTATAGCCAAGCTTTTTATATTTATCAAGCAATTGCTTTACCCGTTGAAAACGGTACATTGAAGCACTTTCTTTTATATTCTGCAAATTCAGAATATCGTTTCTGAATGTTTTCCCCTGATAATGGTTTGTGCAAATAATGAAATTTCCGGGAGCTATAAATATCCCTGTCTTTTCGGGCGATTTTTCAATGATTACGGTTTTATTATCTTCGGATGAGCTTATCATTATATTTTCCGATACGAATATTTCTCTTTTTTGTGCTATTTTATATGCCTCAGAAATATTTTTTGAATACTGTAGAATTTCTCTTACCAATATCGAAATGGGAGTCTTTGCACTTGTTGGAATTTCGGTGCTTGAAGCATTTATCGTAGCTGTCAGACCTGTTTCATTCATTCCGGAAACAATACCTGTCATGCCGCCCCAACCGATTGACATATATTTATAGCCGGAATCAGGATTTATAAAGCTGATAATTTTATCGCGGGCAAATTCATCCCCCAGATATAAATCAAAATTTCGCCCTGTAATTACTGAAGAATCCGATGATTTTTCGTACCATACCGAGAATGATGTACAACCGATAAGATGCATATTCTGCAAAGCGTGCCCTATATCATGAGATGCATGATAATTTAATAGCCGTGCATATTTCGGAGCGATATAATCGTACTTGTCGGAAGCCGAAAGAGATATGCCATAAATCTCAAGCAAATATTCAGTTGTTATATATTTTTCAATATTTCTGTTAAAAAGAGCTAAAAAATATAATAAAAATTTCTGATAAATTTTTGACGGAACGATTTCATCTATTTGCCTGACAAATGCATCTTCCTGGTCTCTAATCAGCTCTTTTGTCAGCTTTCCGGCAATAACGCCCCGTTCAAACGGTTTGCCTTCAATATATAGCTCCCATAATCCGTAATTATTTTTCTTAAGCCAGTTATTACCGAGGATAAGCAGATTTTCATCTGTTTTTTTTCTTTCAAGGTTTATGGCGCTTAGATTATCAGGTGTTGGACAATGTACATTAATAATTGTATATATCCAATAAAAGAAAATTGATATTAGTATAAATATTTTAAGTATTAAACAATATATAATTGTTTTGAAATTATGCATTATTTATCTTTCGTATTAAGTAATTTAAACCGGTAAGCTCAGCGCATGTCAGCAGCGAGCCGATAGTAACGCCAAGTATGCCGTGCAAATTAACATTCTGGCCTGTCAGAAACAGGTTTGAAATTTTTGTTTTAGGCGGGATGTAAGAGCTTATCGGGTCATTGCAATCTTTCATAACGCCGTATAAAGAACCATTTCTTGTTGCCGTATAATCGCGGTAAGTCAGAGGCGTTGAAGTATAATATGATTTGATATGACTCCGCAGATTTGGAAAGCATTGTTCGGCAAGATTTAATAATTGTTCAGCTTTACGTTTTTTAAAATCCCTGTATTCTTCCCCTCGTTTTTCTATGGTAGTATGTTCCCATTTTTTTACTTCATCCCAGCTCATATAGCAAATAATAGTCATACAATCGGCCCAGATGCCCGATTTTGAGCTGGCCGGGGTGAAAAGCATATATCCCTGAACCGGTTTGTCGGGACTGTAAACATCGGCAAGCCATACACTTTCCGTAGTGCTGAAATAGTAATTGTAATTCATATATGGAAACGAATTTTCTTTCAATACACAATAGATTGAAAAAACCGACATTGTATCGGGCATGCTATTAATACGGTTCCTGTATACTTTGCGAAGTAAGTTTGTTTCGCACATTTCAAAGGTTCGTGCAGGATGAATATCTGAAATAAAATATTTTGCATAAATATGTTCGCCATTGTTTAAAACAACATGCGTCAGCTTATCATTCTCAAATCCGAATTTTACGACTTCGCTCCGGGTTATTACTTTTCCTCCTGCGTTTTCAACAGACTCATCAAGTAATCTTGCCAATTGACCGCTACCGTCAACAAAACGCCATGAACTTTCAATAAAAAAATTATTAATTAATGCATGCAGGTACAAAGGCGTCTTTCCTGGTAGGCCGGCGTACAGGGCATTCAGAGCAGCAAAAATATTCTGCAGTGTCACATTGGAAGTGCATGCCCGGATAAAACCCCAGGCGCTATCAGTTATATAGGCGCTTTCAATAAAATTGTAAGTATCTATTTCCTTTAGATTGTAAAGGTTCAGATTATTACTGATTTCTTTCAGCTTATCAGTGTATTTGATAATTCCTTCTCTTTCATCGGGAAAATATTCAATCATCTTAGTTATAAACCGTTCATATCCCATTGCATACTTATATTCCTTTCCCTGGTAATTGATAATATCGAATCCGCCTTCATCGAGCTTTCTCACATTCAGCTTCCCGTTCAATCCGAAATATTTGAAATACCTGTGCAAAATCTGCCCCTGTTCATAGCTTCCGATATAATGCATCCCGGTGTCGAAAATACAGCCCTCCCTGACAAATGTCTGTAAGCATCCCCCGAGCTGATGATTTTTTTCCAGAATGCAGACATTATAGCCTTCCTTGCTTAACATCACGCCGCAAAGCAGCCCGCCCAAACCACTGCCGACTATAACTATATCGTATTGATTCATAAATACTCGTTTTTATTCCCATTCAATAGTAGCAGGCGGCTTGGAGCTGATATCATAGACTACACGGTTAACGCCTTTTACTTTATTGATAATTGCATTTGAAATATTGCTTAGGAATTGATATGGAAGATGTACCCAGTCGGCAGTCATACCGTCGGTTGAGCTTACTGCGCGGAGAGCGACGACATAGTCATAAGTCCGCTCATCGCCCATGACCCCGACCGACCTGACAGGTAATAATATTGCAGCCGCCTGCCATACCAGCTCATACAGATTATGTTCCTTTAAACCTTCAATATAAATGTCATCAACTTCCTGCAAGATTTTAATTTTTTCTTCAGTTACTTCTCCTAATATCCTTATTCCAAGTCCAGGGCCGGGAAAAGGATGGCGTTTTAAAATTTCATCTTTAATCTGCAAAGATTTTCCGACCCTTCTAACTTCGTCCTTGAAAAGTAATTTTAGCGGTTCGACAATTGAAAGATTCATTTTTTCAGGCAAACCGCCTACATTATGATGAGATTTGATTGTTGCTGATGGCCCTTTTACCGAAACCGATTCGATTACATCGGGGTAAATAGTTCCTTGTGATAACCATTTAACTCCTTTTATTTTTTTCGCTTCCTGTTCAAATACCTCAATAAATTCCTTCCCGATAGTTTTTCGTTTTTTTTCCGGTTCGGAAACGCCTTTCAGCTTTTTATAAAATGTTGATTTTGCCTCAACGCCTGTTACATTAAGCCCCATTTTTTTATAAACAGCAAGCACTTTTTCAAATTCATATTTTCGTAATAAACCGTTATCTACAAAAATGCAAAACAAATTTTTCCCGATCGTCTTGTGCAGCAATGTTGCACAAACCGTAGAGTCAACTCCGCCTGATAAGCCATGTATAACTTTATCATCCCCTATTTTTTCTTTTAGCTCATGAATTGTGGATTCAATAAAAGACTCGGGTGTCCATTGCATAGAGCAACCACAAATATCAGCGACAAAATTCTTTAGAATTTTCATACCGTCTGTTGTATGATATACTTCAGGATGAAACTGAAGTCCATAAGTTTCTTCATTGTCAATTTTATAAGCTCCGTATTTAACTTCTGAAGTACTGGCAATGACTTTGTAGTTGTTCGGAATTTTTGTAATAGTATCGCCATGCGACATCCATACTTGTGTTCCCTGTGGTATGCCTTTAAAAAGCTTATTACCGGGAGCAATAAATTTAAGATTTGCCCTGCCATATTCTTTTTTATCCGACGGCATTACTTTTCCGTTGTAGTAATGAACAAGATATTGCGCTCCATAGCAAATTCCCAGAAGAGGGAAAAAACCTTTGATATTTTTCAGATCGGGAATTAATGTATTTTTATCTCTGACGGAAAAAGGGCTGCCGGAAAGAACCACTCCTTTAATTGTTCTGTCAAGCTCAGGCAGTTTATTGTAACTGTGAATTTCGCAGTAAACATTAAGCTCACGGATTTTCCGTGCTATTAACTGTGTATATTGCGAACCGAAATCAAGTATAATGATTTTTTCATTCATTATTAAAAAGGCAAATCCTCTTCTGAATTTTCCTGATTAGTAACGGTTAAATTATCAAAACTGTCCGGTTCAATAACATTACTGATATTATCCGGCACAGTTGAATCTTCCTGACCTTGCAAATCCATTTTCCATGCTTTGGCATCGGTAAACCATTTGCCATTGTATTCCCTGCTTTCGATATCAAAAAAGACTTTAACGGAAGTTCCTTTTTTGACATTGTTTAAATCAACTTTAGCATTCCAGTTTGCAAAACAAATTTTACGTGGAAATTGCTCTTGCGTTTCTATAATGAATTCCTGCTTTTTCCATTCCCCTCTCGCTGATTTCCCAGATTGAGAAGGAAGAATTTCAAATATCTTTCCGGTTATTTCCATAATTTTAGGAGTTAAAAAAGTTATTAGTTAATTTTTAATTACTATTTAAGTTATTATTTTTTGTTGATTATCCCATCGAAGTACGAATTTTTTACGAATATACGAACTACGAATTTATCCTAAACCCCACACGTCGCAAAACTCCTGTTGGGTTTAAGACTTTCGTAATTCGTAAGTTCGTAACTTTTT
>JACQWN010000310.1 GCA_016209245.1 Bacteroidia bacterium | reverse complement strand
TTCTTGTACTGCTGATGGCTGGACAATGCCTCAGGCACTAGTGCTTACAACAGACAGCCTTGCCGGTCAAACCGTATATATAAGGTTTTGGTGGACAACCAACAGTACTGTCGAAGGTCAGTTCAATATCTGTGCCTTTGAATCGCCTCCAATGATAGAAGTAAATACGAATCTCTATACACCTGAAGAAATTGTAGAGAATGTCCTTGTTACCGGATGTCTTGATGCCTTTAATGTATCTTATTGCGGCGATAATACCGCTATCGGTTATTTCACTTCAGGTTCAATTGTCGGTTTTGAAAATGGTGTTATCATGGGTTCAGGGCCTGTTAATGCAATCAGCGGTGCTGACGAAGGAGATTATTTAGCTGCTCCCTGTACTACCGAACCCGGAATTTATAATGACATGTCAAGCATATCAGCTTCAAATGGCGGTTCAACATCAATTTATGATATGAATGTTCTTGAATTTGACTTTATCCCTAGTTCTGATACTACAATTTTTAAATTCGTATTTGCATCGGAAGAATATGACTCTTACGAATGTACAGCTTATAATGATGTCTTCGCCTTTTTTGTCAGCGGGCCAGGAATAAACGGACCTTATTCCGATAGTGCAATTAATGTCGCTTTAATTCCGGGGACCGCCATTCCTATTACTGTTTCTACTATAAATAACGACCCGACATGCTGCAATGGTTGTAATACCTATTATACCGATGTAGTTCCATCGGAACAACTATGGGTTCAAGGCAAGACGACTCCTTTAAATGCAGTTATGTCAGGTTTAATACCTTGTGAAACATATCATATCAAGCTTGTAGTCTGTGATGCAGGTGATGGTGTCCTGAATACTTTTGTATTTCTCGAAGGTAATTCCTTTACTTCTACCGGTGATGTTTCTATGAATTATTTTAGCATGAGCGACTCGATCCAGGTTGCACTACAACTTACAGGTACTGCCAATCCGGCTTATGCTTTGCCGGCATTCCCCTTTTTCTTATGGATACCTCCGGGTCAGAATAGCGACACAGTGTGGTATTCAGCTATTTCCGACGGACTGACAGAGGGGACGGAATATGTCATTATATCTATTTTGAACGCTTGCAACTGCACCTTCATTGCAAACGATACAATATATATAAATGACAATGTCGCACTCCAGCCTGTAATTGCAGGGGATAGCATTATTTGCATCGGACAAGCCAGCTCGCTCGGCGTGTCGGTCAACCAAGGTATTGATGTCTCATTAGTATCTTATGCCTGGTCAACCGGCGATACAACAGATATAATTACTATTTATCCGGTCTTGACTCAGTCTTATAATGTGACAGTAAGTGTGCCATGTTATGGAGATGTCATCCTTTCAAGGACTGTCGAGGTAATTACTGAGTTGCCCACTTCGATCTTTGCAGTTATGTCATCTATTTCCTGCTATGGCGATACGCTGGATTTCATATATACAGGATCTGCAACTCCTGCAGCAAATTATTTATGGAATTTTGACGGAGGTACTGTGATATCAGGTTCCGGGCCTGGCCCAATCTCAGTGAGCTGGACATCCCAAGGAAATCATGTCATTACGTTAGAGGTAAGTGAAAACAGTTGCACTTCTTACCCGACTTCCCTGGCGATTTCGTATCCTCCACCACTGGAAATAAATATTTCAACAGAAAATATCATTTGTCCCGGAGGTCAGCCAGGGCAGGTTAATATAAATGTCAGCGGCGGTACAGGACCTTATGTATATTCATGGTCATCCGGAAATGGCACAAATCTTCAGCCCGGCGACTATACCGTTACAGTGACCGACCAGCCGGGTTGTATGGAAATAGTATCATTCACCATTATAAGCCCTAATCCTTTTGTTTATACACCAGCATATTTCAATCCCTTGTGTTATGGTTATTATAACGGCAGCATAACTGCAAATCTTTCAGGAGGTACTCCTCCATATACCTATCAATGGTCTCACGATTCGCTTGGAGCGCTGACAGCCGCTTCATCCGTAACAGGACTGACGGCAGGCGTATATTATCTTACGATTACAGATGACAGCCTTTGCTATATGACGGATACCTTTGTTCTTAGCCAACCTGCACAGCTAGAGGCAAATATTGCTTCATATAACAATGTCAGTTGTTTTGGTTTCAATGACGGAGAGGCTACTGTAGAGGCATCGGGTGGTACTGCCGGTTACACATATCTATGGAATGATTCGTTAAATCAAATTACGGAACATGCTGTCAATCTTCCGGCAGGCGACTATGTTGTTGAGGTCACCGATGCAAACGGCTGTTTCAATACGGCGTTGGCAATAATCAACGAACCGCCCGAATTGTTTTCTACAATGTCCGGTATGGATATTACATGCAATGGAATGAACGACGGAACGCTTACCGTTATAGCATCCGGCGGTGTTTCTCCTTATCATTATTACTGGTCGCCATGGCAACCGAATAGCCCAAACCTTGCGGGGCTTCCGGCTGGTATTTATTTTGTCACTACGGCTGATGTGAATTTATGTACAACAGGTAATTATTTCACAATTTCAGAACCTGAACCTTTGTGTCTGTCCGAAGTTGTTACCGATGCGACTTCATATACCGGCAGCGATGGGGCAATAGACCTGACCGTGACCGGTGGTATCCCGCCATACATTTATCTATGGTCAACTTATGAAACAACACAGGATGTCTATAATATCCCGCCGGGCTTGTATATTGTTTGTGTTTCGGATTCTAACGGATGCCTGGTTTTAGATAGTGTTCAAGTAGATTACCTGAATATTCTCGACCTGCAGGACCGCCTTACACCGGAAGTGTATCCAAATCCGGCAGAGAACATAATTATTATCAGCAATCTGTCGGATTCGGAAATTTACCTGTATGATAGTTCCGGCAAGATGGTTAAGCATTATTTATGCAGGGAAAACAAATTTATTATTGACATTTCCGGTTTTCCGGACGGAGTTTACAGAATAGTTGTATTCGGTGACACAGTACAATTATCTAACGGATGCTTGTTCCCCGCTTATTCGTTAAGTGTCTGTAAAATAGGCAAAAAATAAGTAAGTTCTCAATACTTGCAGGGAAATAAGGGAAAGTGAGACAATGAGAAAGTGTGCATAGTCTCACTTTCTCATTGTCTCACTTTCATACTTTTAATCCCTTACCTGCGGATATGGAGAAGTTACGGAGAAGTTACTTAAAAAGTTACAAAAATATATTATTTTTTACTACTAACCGACTAAAAATAAATTTTAAGCATTATATATTCATAGAAAAGACCATAAACTCTCAATCATTTTTCTAATTTTGTGCATTATACTGCCAACGGGATAAAATGTGCCATTTTTATATCCAATTAACCTAATTTCTAATTGACCTAATTGACCTAAAAAAGCCCAAGTTCCAAGCCCCAAGAGAAGAAAGTCCTCCATGTCTGCGTGTACGCACAGGCAGAAGCGAAAAACTTGGAATTTGGAACTTTTACCCTGTTAAATGTAAAGCAATTTTGTAGAGCAAAATTATTTAACAGGGTGAATTTGGGACTTGGAATTTTAGTCATTGGGATTTGATTAGAAATTAGAGCAATTAGAATAATTAGAAATTTATAAAAATAAAATGTATAAATTTACCCCGTTTTATGTATAATAATGTTGTACAATAAAAAAATTATCGTCGTAATGCCCGCCTACAATGCGGAGAAAACCCTTGAAGATACTTATAATGAAATTCCCCATGATATTGTTGATGAGGTAATTGTGGTTGACGATGCAAGTGTTGATAAAACGGTAGAGGTGGCGAAACGATTGGGGATAAAATATATTATAAAACATGAGCGAAATCAAGGATATGGCGGAAATCAAAAAACATGCTATGATAAAGCGTTAAGCCATGGTGCCGATATAATAATCATGGTACATCCCGATTACCAATATACTCCTAAATTGATACCTGCAATGGCATGTATTCTTAACAGTAATATTTATCAGGCGGTGCTTGCCTCAAGGATATTAGGAAAAGGGGCATTAAGGGGCGGAATGCCTTTATATAAGTACCTTTTTAACCGTATTTTGACATTTACACAAAATTTAATTATCGGGGAGAAATTGTCTGAATATCATACCGGGTATCGTGCTTTTACAAAAGAAGTGCTTGGAACTATAAATTATCATGAAAATTCCGACGATTTTGTTTTTGATAACCAGATGCTTTCTCAAATTCTTTTTCATGGGTTCAAAATCGCAGAAATATCCTGTCCTACAAAATATTTCGAGAATGCTTCTTCAATAAACCTTGGCCGGAGTGTTAAATATGGTCTCGGAGTGTTAAAAACATCATTTCAGTATAGGTTTCAGAAATGGGGTGCCGCTCAGTACGGAATATATAAGAGAAGGTAGTCATGAAGACCTGACAGGTTTTTCTAATACAATGATTACCAAACATAAAAGGTATGGCAAAATTTGCAAAGAACAAACCTGTCAGGTCTAAAATATTTTTGAAAAATGCCCAAAAAAGTATGACAATAAAAAATCGAAATATTTGTGGATTTTGCAAAGAACAAAACAATGAACGGTTATATCCTGTCAAAGATATTTTTGGAGATGAATATTCGATTCATAAGTGCTTTGAATGCAATGCATATTTTTTAGCTCCGCGACCTGATGAGGAGAAATTAAAACAAGCTTATGATACATCGTATTATGGCGAGAACAAAGAAAAATTCAGCAGTCCCGGTGTTGAAAGAGTGCTTGACAGATTCCGGCAAGGTCGAGCAAGACGATTAAGACGATATATTTCAGACGTAGCAAAAGTATTGGATGTCGGATGCGGTAATGGTAGATTTCTGATGTATCTTTCGCGGTTGGGTCATTTTCATTTATACGGTACCGAATTAGAGGGGAAATCAGCACAAAGAGCTGCACAGGTACAACAAATCACCTTAAAAACCGGTATGCTCGAAAAAGATGATTTTGCTCAAGAATCCTTCGATGCAGTCACATTATTTCATGTATTCGAGCACCTTGCCGAACCTGCTCAAATGCTTGAAATTATTGCATCAATTGTTAAAAAAGATGGCATTGCCGTATTTTCTTTCCCAAATATAGAAAGTTATCAAAGTAAATGGTTTAAAGGGAAATGGTTACATCTTGACCCGCCAAGACATTTATTCTTTTTTGGACCTGACGATTTTAAAGCTCTTATGAAAAAGCATGGATTTGAAGCAATCAACGAACACTACATATCAACAGAGCAAAATCCGTATGGTATGGTGCAAAGTTTGCTCAACCTGTGGTGCGACAAGAGGGAAGTGCTGTTTGAGCGCCTGAAGGGGAACAAGGAATATATAAAGAATTATAAAGGAATAAAGTTATTTCTTCAGAAGTTGTTTTTTGTGTTCACTTTTCCACTCTTCATATTTACCGATATCATTGCAGGCATTATGAAGAAAGGAGCTACCGTAGAGATTATTTTCAGAAAACAGAATTGCTAAATTGCTATACTCAAAACGGAATAAATTATGACATAAACAAAGTTGGTAAAATGCAGTTGGTAGTTGGCAATTCTCACTTTGCCAACTGCCGATTGCCAACTGCAAACTTTAATATAAATCAGTTTTGTGCCTGAATTACTGAAACGAAAGATTTGTCTTTAGCTCTTTTTCGGAACTGAACTACTCCATCGCAAAGAGCGAAGAGTGTATGGTCTTTGCCTATACCTACATTTACTCCGGAACGGTGAACGGTCCCTCTTTGGCGGACTATTATGCTTCCAGCCTTAATTGCCTGACCGCCGAAAATTTTTATTCCAAGCCGCTTGCTATGCGATTCTCTTCCGTTATGTGAACTGCCAGCCCCTTTCTTGTGTGCCATAATTATATTATTATATTAAATTTATTCATGTTTTCCGCCGGAGGCGGACACAGTACAAAAAAAATTATTCACCAACGTGTTGGTTTTCTTTGGATTCAGAAAAGTTTGCTTCGCAAACTTCTCTCGAGCCGTTATTATTAATAAATATATCTTCTATTTCGAGCTGTGTTAATTGCTGCCTGTGACCTTTTAAAACTTTATACCCCTTTCGTCTTTTCTTTTTAAATACTTTGACCTTGTCGCCTTTCAGGTGAGACAATATTTTTGCTGTCACTTTAGCGCCTTCTAGAATAGGAGTACCGACTTTTATTTCTCCTTGGTTATCAATAAGCAATACCTTATCGAATTCAACCGATGCGCCTTCTTCGGCATCCAAACGATGAACATATATTTTATTCGCCTTTTCAATTTTAAATTGTTGTCCGGCGATTTCGATAATAGCGTACATTGGTGTATTCTTTTATTAAAAAAATGGAGTGCAAAGATATAATTAAATATACGAATTACAAATAACCATTAAAATTTAAATAGAATTGTTTAACATCCTCCCACCATTTACAAGTAGGGTAAGATGCTTATTTTTTATAGCGGTTTTTAAAAAATTAATTTGTGAAACATTGTGTAAGTCTGTACCGGTAAAATCAATCATATTCTCAATGATTAGTTTCTCTGCGATTTTTTTTACCAGGATGGAATATTCACAGGCTAAAGAATTGATATTTAATTGAAAGAGCACGTCATGAACTTTTAATTCGGAATATTTGCTGAAATCGTTGTGAAAAAAGATATATCGTTCAGGGTGAGCCAAAACGGGTTTGTAACCGTTTGTATGTAATGAAAAGATAATTTCATTAAGATTTTTCGGAGGTGTATAGTAAGATAGTTCAAATAAAACATAGTTATTTCCGATAGTCAGAAGCTCGTGTTTTTCAATTTTTTCCTGAAGTGAAAAATCAATATAATATTCAGCGGCTGCACCGATTTCAACGGAAATATTTTCGAGCGAAACAGCTTCTCTTATAATATTAAGCGATCTGTGGATAATATCGGGAGTATTACGATAAAAATCGTCCATTACATGAGGCGTCATTATCAGTTTTTTATAGCCGAAGGAAGCTAAATTCCTGATTATTTCCAGCGTTTCATCAATAGTTTTAGCGCCGTCGTCGAGGCCAGGTAATATATGACTATGAATATCCGTACCAATTGCTGATAAATCATGGAGTAGCGGAATATTTTGTTTTGTAAAAATGTGTGAAAAAAGACTCATTATATTAAATATTTTCTTACCGATTACCTGCTAATATATTGTCTTTCATAATATTTCTCATATTCGCGGGTGAGGATATTTTTAAACCATTCTTCATTATCAAGATACCATTCAACTGTTTTTTCAATCTTTTGCTCGAATTGTAAAGAAGGTTTCCAGCCCAAGTTCTTCTCTAATTTTGAAGAATCAATAGCATAGCGTAAATCATGGCCCGCTCTGTCTTTGACAAATGTAATAAGTTTTGCCGAAGTTCCAGGTGTTCTGTTTAGTTTGCAGTCAGCTATTTCACATAATTTATATATTAAATCAATATTTTTCCATTCATTATTTCCGCCGATATTGTATGTTTTCCCGATTTTCCCTTTATGGAAAATCAAATCAATGGCAGCGGCATGGTCTTCAACGTAAAGCCAGTCGCGTATATTTTCTCCTTTACCATATACCGGAATAGGCCTGTTATTTTTAATATTATTAATTGCAAGCGGAATAAGTTTTTCGGGAAATTGGTTAGGCCCATAATTATTTGAACAATTTGAAATAATAACGGGCAATTTATATGTATTGTGATATGCCCTGACAAAATGGTCAGAACTCGCTTTTGATGCAGAGTATGGGCTTTGGGGGTCATAAGGTGTAGTCTCTATAAATTTTCCTTCTTTTTCTAAAGAGCCATATACTTCGTCGGTTGATATATGATAAAATAATTTAGAGGAAAAATCGGTCCATAACGATTTTGCAGCATTCAACAGATTGACTGTACCGATAATATTAGTATAAATAAATGCCATAGGGTCTGAAATAGAGCGGTCAACGTGCGATTCCGCTGCAAGATGAATAACTCCGTCGAATTTATATTTTGTGAATAATTCATTTATAAAGTCCGGCTCGGTTATATCCCCCTTAATAAATGTATAATTCGGTTTGTCCTGGATATCCTTTAAATTTTCAAGATTCCCTGCATATGTAAGCTTGTCGAGATTGATTATTTGATATACGGGATATTTGTTGACAAACAGCCGTACTACATGAGAACCGATAAATCCTGCACCGCCTGTAATAAGAATATTTTTTTTCATTAGCAATTTAACAATTTAGTAATTTAACAATTTAGCAATTTAGCAATTTAACAATTTAACAATTTAGCAATTTAGCAATTTAACAATTTAACAATTTAACAATTTAGCAATTTAGCAATTCAGCAATTCAGCAATTCAGCAATTCAGCAATTTAACAATTCAGCAATTCAGCTTTTTTCTATAATATTTTTCCCAATTCCATGCTGATAAAAGCGAATTGTCAAGCGAAGTTGTAGCCTTCCAGTTAAGCCTGGCATTGGCTTTTTGCGGATCGGCATATACGCGTTCTATATCTCCTGGGCGCCGGTTTAAAATTTTGTATTTTAAACGGATACCGGTAACTTTCTCGAAGCATTGTACAACTTCCATAACGGAGTAACCTTTTCCAGCCCCGAGATTAAATACTTCGAAGTTATTTATATTTTTATGGACCAACATTCGCTGCAATGCGGCAATATGTGCTTTGGAGAGGTCAACAACATCTATATAATCCCTGATACATGTTCCGTCGTGCGTATTATAATTATTACCAAACACTCGCAGGTATTCTCTGATACCATAAGCTGTCTGTGTGATATAAGGAACGAGATTATTAGGTTCTCCAATTGGCAGCTCTCCGATAAAGCCATTAGGGTGAGCGCCTATCGGATTAAAGTACCGTAACGATATACAAGAAATTTTTTTATTTGCATGGATAGTATCTTTAATAATTTCTTCGGATATCTGCTTGGTATTTCCATATGGCGATTTTGCTTCCTGAACAGGGGCGTTTTCAGCTACAGGAAGGGATTCGGGTTGACCGTAAACCGTGCATGAGGATGAATAAACCAAATAATTAATATTATGTGAGAGTATCTTGTCCAGTAAATTGAGCAGCGATACAAGATTATTGTAATAGTACATCAGGGGCTTTTCGACTGATTCACCTACCGCTTTATAAGCCGCAAAATGAATTACCGCAGTTATTCCTTTGTATTTTGAAAAAAAATTATTGCAGTCTTGGCTGTTGCATATATCAAACTTTTCAAAAATTGGGTATTGTCCGGTAATTTTATGTATGCCGTCAAGCACCTCAATATTCGAGTTGCTTAAATTATCAATAATAATAACTTCATATCCGGCTTGTTGCAATTCAATTACAGTATGCGAGCCAATATATCCGGTACCTCCGGTGACAAGTACTTTCATTTTTTACAAGCTCCAATATATTAATTCTTTGATTTTTTTTCGATATATACCTTTAATATCTATAAATACTGCATTTTTAGAACAGATTGATTTAAAATATTCCTCACCGAGCTCAAGATAGGGCTTATGGCCTACTGCAACTATAACAGCATCATAATTATTTCCGACTTTTTCTGCAAGATGTAACCCGTATTCCTCAAAGACTCCTTCTTGGGAAGCAAAAGGGTCAATAATATCAACATCAACCATGTATGATTTTAATTCGTTGATTATATCAATAACTTTAGAATTTCGTATATCGCTGACATTTTCCTTAAATGTAATACCCATAATTAAAACTTTGGCATTTCTGATATTTTTGTCTGTAGCGATAATTTTTTTTACTGTTTGTTTTGCTATATATCCACCCATTGAGTCGTTAACAAACCTGCCGGAATTAATAATTTGGGCATGATAACCGTATTCCCGTGCCTTATAAGTAAGATAATAAGGATCAACTCCAATACAGTGACCGCCGACTAATCCCGGGTAAAAACGGAGGAAATTCCATTTAGTTGCTGCTGCATTCAGGACTTCGTAAGTATCAATCCTCATCCTGTTGAAAATAATTGAAAGCTCATTCATTAATGCAATATTAACATCACGTTGAGTATTTTCGATAATTTTTGCAGCTTCTGCAACTTTAATCGAAGTCGTCCGAAAAATACCGGCCTCAATAATTGACTGATATACTTTTGCAATGACGTCAAGTGATTCTTCATCGCAACCTGAAACTATCTTTGTTATTTTCGGGAGAGTATGTTCTTTATCACCCGGATTGATTCTTTCGGGAGAATAGCCGACTTTAAAATCGGTAATAAATTTTAAACCGCTTTCATGTTCAAGGATTGGGACACAATCTTCCTCGGTACAGCCCGGATATACTGTGGATTCAAAAACCACATAATCTCCTTTTTTCATAACCTTGCCAACGGTTGTTGTTGCATTAATAACGGGACGGAGGTCGGGAAGATTATGCTCATCTATTGGCGTAGGTACGGCGACAATGTAAAATTTCGCTTTAGTCAAATCTTCCAATGAAGAAGTAAACGTAATATCACAACCCTCGAATGCTTCAGCAGGCAATTCATTGCTGGGATCGATTTTGTTTTTCATTTTTTCAATCCGGTTTTCTTTAATATCGAATCCGATAACGGAAAACTTTTTTGCAAACTCAAGAGCAATAGGTAATCCTACATAACCTAATCCTACCAGAGCTAATTTTTCTTCTTTGTTAATTAGTTTTTCAAACATATTTTTAATTTTTTTTACTAATTTATTAATTTTCGGCATAGAGGATGATAATCTCCTGTAATACCTGTTGGTTTTGCATTTCTGATTGCATAACAAATTTCGACCGATTGTCTTGCATCTTCAAGTCCAAATCCTTTTTCATTAAGTATTTCTTTATAGCTTAATGTATGAAGGTCGGTAAAACCTTCACTGAATTCGATTTCTTTTCCTTCAAGTGTTATTGATCTGTATGTTCTTTGCCCAAGCTTCTTGATTTCATCAGGCAGATTGTTGTAATTAATACTGAGAAACCATCTTACTCTTGCCTTTTCCAGCTCGAGATAACCGGCTGCTGTATCTTTCGTAGAGTAATTGACTGTATTAATTCTGACCTTCCCAAAAATCCAGGCAAGCATATCAAAAAAATGAATGCCAATATTAGTGGCTATTCCTCCGGATTTTTCATTATCACCCTTCCATGAAAAATGATACCAGTTGCCGCGGCTTGTAATATAAGAAAGATTAACATTATAGATTTTATCTTTTGGACCGTCGTCAATTATTTTCTTTAGTGCAACGATTGAAGGGTGCAGCCGTAATTGAAGTATGCTATAAACTCTAAAGCCGGTATGTTGTTCAAACTCCTGAAGGGCGTCAATATTCCATGGGTTGAGTACTATCGGCTTCTCGCAGATAGCGGTTGTTTCATTCCGCAAAGCGAACCGGATATGAGAGTCGTGCAAATAATTCGGCGAGCAAATGCTTATATAATCAATTTTATTTCCTTGCCGTTTAATTTTATCAATATGTCTGTCGAAGCGTTCAAATTCGGTGAAAAAATCAGCTTCAGGGAAAAAATCGTCTATATAACCTACATTATCGAATTTATCGAGTGTCGCAACAATAATATTTCCGGTATCTTTGATAGCTTTAACATGACGCCGGGCAATATATCCGGCAATGCCTATAACTGCAAATTTTTTAGAAATCATATTTTATATACCAGATTACCTTCAAGTCGGTATTTTTCACCGCTTTCCGGACATACCGCGATTCCGGTTTGGTCGAAATTTAATCGGTGACCGTATTCGCTCATCCAGCCCGTATGTCGTGCCGGGTTTCCAATGACTAATGAATACGGCTTAACATCTTTGGTAACAACGGCTCCGGCTCCGATAAAAGAAAATTCACCTATTGTTATACCACATATAATTGTAGAATTAGCTCCTATTGAAGCGCCTCTTTTTACCAGAGTTTTTACGTATTTATCACGCCGTATAACTGCACTGCGCGGATTGATAATATTAGTAAAAACCATTGAAGGACCAAGAAAAATATCATCTTCGCAGATAACCCCCGTATAAATAGATATATTATTCTGAACCTTTACATTTTTTCCTAAAATAACTCCAGGCGAAATTACAACATTTTGCCCGATATTGCAACATTCCCCGATTTTACTGCCAGTCATTATATGGGAAAAGTGCCAGATTTTGGTCCCTTTTCCTATTTCACAACCTTCATCAATGACGGCTGTTTCATGAGCGAAATATTCTTTTTTCATATTTTTAATTTCCGACATTTTATGTAATTGTTTAGCTGGTTACAAATTTTCAGAGTTAATGTCCTACGGACAAATATCAGAATTATTTCCAGTTTTTATTGATATTAAAGCCCTATGGGCTATGGCATTCGACAATAAATTTCTCCGTAGGAGAAAAATATCAATAAAAATCCGGATATTTGATAATTCTTTTTCCCGTAGGGAATCAACTGTTTTTAAGACCAGCTAAATAGATACCATTTTATACCCATATAATATGCCTAACGGCACAAAGACGGGGCTATTGATATATTCAAATTAAAATTTATGAATTATTCAGGTTAAGTAATTCGGATGCTTCCACCTGACAAAAGTACTATATATATCTTCAAAATGCAATATTGGTTGAAAAAATAGAACCGTCTTTTAATCGTTCCAGATATATCTTCCATGGAAGAATTTCAGTATTATTCAAGAGAAACGGATACTCATTTTCAGCAATAACATAAAGCTTGACTGATGGATGCTCGTCATTAAAAGCTTTAAGTCCCCGGAGATGAGCCCCTGTTATTTGTTTAGTGGCTTTTATTTCACAGGCAGCCAGTATGTTTCCGCCTCTTTCAAATAAAAGATCGACCTCGGCGCCTGCTCCGGTACGCCAGTAATAGATTTTTATACCTTGATGAAAATAATGTATATATCGGAATGTTTCAAGGATTATCCATTGCTCGAAAAGTCTGCCCCTGAGTATGTTATCATCTCTTGTTTCCATGCGGCCGCAAATACTGTTCGTAATGCCTGTATCAAATAAGTAATATTTAGGGTGAACGGTAAGTCGTTTTCTGACGCTCTTGTGCCATGCTTCCATGTGTAAAGCGATTAGTGTATCCACTAATATTTCATAATATGATTGTACCGTGCGGACGGGTAAAGCTGCATCTCTTGCTATAGAGCTGTAATTAACCAATTCTCCACATTGCGCTGCCGCAATATCAAGAAATCGCGAAAATCCACCAAGATTCCTGATAATCCCTTCCGCCTGAATTTCTTCCCTTAAGTATGTTTGGGCATAAGCATTAAGAATTTCGGATTTTTGCTTTTCAGATTTATTATATAAAGCTGGTAATGACCCAAAACGAAGTACATTATCAAGTATAAATTCATCCTGAAATTCATCAAAAATGAATGGAAATAAATATCTTTGCAGCAATCTGCCCGCGAGCAGGTTTACATCTCCGTGTCGTAATTTTCTGGCGCTAGAACCTGTCAGGATGAACTGGATATATGGAAACTCCGAAATAAGTGCCTGAATCTCATTTAATAATAGAGGAACTTTTTGAATTTCATCAATAAATATCTTAGAGATGTTATTTTTTCGTATCTGATAATCGGCTTCTTTGCGAAAAATATAAGGTTGTTTTAGATATTTGAGAAACAGATCGGTATGTAACAGATTAAGCTCCCATGTATTTGTATTCTTGACAAATTGCCTTATCAATGTGCTTTTTCCAGTCTGTCTTGGACCAAACAGGAAAAATGAATCATTTTCCGGTAATAGTACAGATCTTTTTAACATGTTGCAAAAATACAAGGTAAAATTGAAATTAGCTAAAAATTTGATAATTTTTCAACAGGAAGAAACCAATAATGGTTTGCGGTGGCGGTTTTCAGCTAGAATGTTTCAACGAAGTCACAACATTTAACATTATTACTTTCCTGTCCAACGAGCCACTGTCCCGCCACTGACAGCAAACGTCTGTTATAAGAAGTAGGGCTTTACTGTTGCTTATCTTTGTCAGTATTTTTTTTCTTCAGGAGAAGTCGTCCAGCAATAAAAATGGTTGCAATACTTGCAATGACTGTAACCGCAATATCTCGTCCTTCTTTGCTGTTGCCAAGATAAAAAACATAAACACAAAGTCCAACGACCAACAGAACTGCCAAAAGAGCAAAAATTTGTCCCCTTTTAAAATTGTTGAGTTCACGAATATTTAACTCTCTTTCTGTGTCAATGATTTTGTTTTGCGTATTTATTCTTTCCTGCTGTTCTTTTTCACCCATTTTTAAAAGTCGGTCTGCAAAGCCAGGATTTATGCTCTCATATTTTGCCAACGAATCTGGGTCGGGAACAGGTCCACTGAAGAACTTTTCTTGGGTAAGTGTTAATTTTCCTTGAGGGCTATTAGGCGAATTAGATTGTTCCATAGGTGTCCTGTTTTAATTTTTTGAAGGACTTGTCTAAGTCAAAATAAATATGTTGCCAGTCATTTTGAATATTTTGTCTGTCAATCTTAAATCCCTTGTCTAACTCGTCCTTTATTTTGTTGAACTTTATTACTCGTCTTTCATTTTTCTTGTCTATGATAGAAAAAAAGGCTATTCCAGCCAAAAAGCCCAAAATGAATGATAAAATTATATCTTCTTTTTTGTTGCTCATAATGCAAAGATAATATTTTTTTTAATAACTAATATTTTTTAGAAATTATATATGTTTCTATTCCTATTTCTTATAACTGGAGATATGAATTACAATTTAATAGTTATATTTAGTGTCTGTCTGTAATGTCAAAATTAGCCACAGATTTCACAGATTTATAATAAATAATTTCTTGATAATCTGTGTAATCTGTGGCAACTAATCGTTATTTTTTTTGAATTACTCATACATTATGGACAGACACTATTTAGCCTAATAATTATCGGCAAAGTTAAGAATATTTGTCGTAATATATTCAAGTTGTTCCTCATCAAGCTCGGTATGCATCGGCAATGAGATAATCGTCTTGCAAAGAGCTTCGGTAACAGGAAAATCGCCTTCCGTATAATTTAGATATTTATAGGCATTTTGTAAATGTAAAGGAACCGGATAATATATTGCCGTCGGAATCCCTTTCGATTTCAGATATTCCATCAATTTTTGCCTGTCAACATCAATAAATCTTAAAGTGTATTGATGAAAAACATGGCTTGAGAAACTGCTTCCGGCAGGGATTATCAGTTTTGGATGACCGGAAAATTTTCGATTATAGTAAGCTGCCGCCTTTTGCCTTTCCTTGCAATAATTATCGAGGTATTTTAACTTTATTAGCAGGATTGCTGCCTGAACACTATCAAGCCGTGAATTGATTCCGACAAAATCATGATAATATTGCATTGTCATTCCATGATTAACTAGTGAGCTGATTCTTTCAGCCAGTTCATCATTATTTGTAAACAGTGCGCCTCCGTCACCATAGCACCCAAGATTTTTTGAAGGGAAAAATGAAGTGCATCCAATATCGCCGATTGTCCCTGATTTCACTCTGTTGTTTCCGGTCGAAAAGATATACTCGGTGCCTAATGCCTGTGCATTATCTTCAATTACATATAAATTATATTTTTGGGCAATGGACATGATTTTTTCCATATTCGAGCATTGACCGAACAGATGTACAGGAATAATCGCTTTTGTTCTGTCGGTTATGACATTTTCTATAGCATGGGCTTCAATGTTAAAGGTATTTATATCAACATCTATCAAGACGGGCTTTAATCCAAGCAAAGCAATTACTTCAACAGTTGCAATAAATGTAAAATCCGATGTAATAATTTCGTCACCGGGTTTTAATTCTAATGCCATTAATGCAACCTGAAGAGCATCGGTGCCATTAGCGCAGGCAATTACTTTTTTTACACCAAGATAGCTTGCAAGAGCTGTTTCAAATTCTTTAACTTTTGGTCCCCGGATAAAAGCGGTTGTATCGAACACTTCTCTAAGTGAGTCATCAATTTCATTTTTAATTTTTTGGTATTGACCTTTCAGGTCAACCATTTTGATTTCTTTCATTTGTTTCCTTTTTGTTGTAGTGTCGGGGTGACTTAAAGCTAAATCAACGAAATTATCGTTAAAGTCATCCCGAAACTAATATAAAACATTTGTAACCGTTCACGGTTACAAACATTTAACCTGTCGTGGGAGTCACCCAGACACTGATAAAAAATTGTAAAATTTTAAGTTGCTTTAGCTACAAGCCGGGCAATCAATTCCGCACTTTTTTGGAGTGATTCCAATCCTTTCTGTATCCTTTCCAAAATTTCAGATTGTATTTTTTGCACATCCAACTGTGTTTTTTGCACATCCAACTGTGTTTTTTGCACATCGAGAATGGATTTCAGTACCTTACTGTTTTCCTTTCGTACATCACGTATAAACCATGCAATAGTAACAATACCTACAATAAGAGTCATAAACCCTGCAACGATTGTAACATAAGTAATTGTTGGTTCCATATTTAATATTTTTCAGTATATTATTACTTATCGGATGACTTGCTAAGATCATTTATGCTTTCCTAAATAAAATAAAAAAGTCATCCGATGAGTTTATATACAAGCTACAAATATAATTATTTTTATAAATTCCATATCTACGTCTGCTTAAATGGCTAAATATTATTTTGAATTGTAATTTTTGTATAGTATATTTGCGCCAATTATGTTATAATACTATTGGATTTTATCATGAAGAGGATAATATACAATACTTTTCTTGAATCGGATAATTGGCAACCCACAAGGTTAATCATGGATTAGTCACCCCCGCCTCTTCAAAAGTTATTGGATTTCCGTCTTTAAATGCTTGTACCTCTGCCTGGTTGAATTCCAGATTTTTAGCTTTTTTCAGGTGTTCTTTCGCCTCTCTGTAATCGTTAAAGCTTTTTGCATAGTAATTAAAATTTTCGCTACCGGCATCTTGTACGCATATTACACCATCAAGCCCTTCAAATGTATAAGGAGAGAATCTTGGCATAGGATATTTAAAAATTTTTACACGGAAAGTAATACCGGGTGCAGTAATTTTATAGATAGCTACAAGGTTTGGATCATCGTCAAGCACAAGGGTTTCGGGTGCTATGTTTTGCTCCGTGGCAGGAGTAAATTCCTTTTCTTTTTCAATTTCTTTTTCGCTTGGAGAGTAAAAAACAGGAATTTCCTCTTCCTTTTTACTTGTTGTGTCTGTAACTGTTTCGGTTGGTGCTTCTGCTTTTTCTTTTGTCATGTCAATTTTTTCAGAAGTCTTTGTTTCTGTTGGGGTATCCTGCACAGTTCGACTCCGCTCACTGTGCGGTTGTTGATTGCTCGTATCCTGAATAGTGAGCGAACTTGTGGTGAGTGTAGTCGAACTATCAGGTTTTGTTGATTTGTACTCGGTCAGTTCCGTTTTAGTGCCTTCGATAGCGCTTTTATCTTCGGTTTCAATAGCTGTAGTAGTCTCACCTGTGGAAGATTTTTCAGAAGCTACATCACCTGCAAATGCTGTATTATCGCCCGAATCAAAAGTTTTGTTAACTTTCCCTGTATCGGAAGTATCAGTCGTTGGTTTGGATACACTATCCGGTTTAATTTCATTTTCCGGATGCAAGTAAACCGGAGAGCCATTATTTTCAAGATTTTCTTTGACATTTTCGAAGATTTTATCTATATATTTTAAGGTAGCGGCTGAATCGAGTTCGGTTTTTTCAGGGGCGAAGGATTTGGCATCGCCTGGGGCGCCATTTTCTGATGTTCCGTTGAAATTGATGGTGCGTTTTTTCTCGTTGAAGATGAAGTCAATTTGATATTCTTTAAAACCATCGAAATCTACTTCAAAATCATTTTGCTGTAGATCGAAATTCTTGCTGAAAATATTGTTGATATGGATAGTATATATACCGGCTTTATTTGGAACAAGGAGAATGTATGAACCATCGGATAATGAAAATGTTGAATATGTATTTTTCGATGAATCGGCAGCGGTGATTTTGATATTTTGCGGTGAAATATATCCAAGATTTGAAAATTTATCCCGGATAATCACAACCTTTCCAGACACTTTGTTTCGCTCGCGATATGGAATATAAACCGTTTTATTCCCATCAACAATGATCTTGGTTGAATTACTTTCTGTTTTATAGCCGGTCAGATTTTTGTCTATCGGCATATATTTTAAAGTATAAGTTCCTTCAGGCAGCCTTTCACAATAAATTGCACCGTCCCTGTCTGATAAAAGCTCAAACGGTCTGAAATTAATATTCTCGCCCGATGCTGTATCCGCTGTATCACGGGAAATGGTTGTCCATACGCTTCTTACACCCGGCTCATTTTCATCTTTAATATCATTTCCATCGTAATCTTTATAAAAAACAACGGTTATATCATAGAATTTCATCCTTGGTTGTTGTATATCAAATACCTTCCTGATTCCTGCCCCGATATAGAAACCCCGGTACGTTTTAAAATCGTTGTCTGATTGATTGAACCTGCCGGAACTGTAATAATTTGAAAATAATTTCAGACTCCATCCTTTATTCAGGTACCAGAAGATATTCATATTAAAATTAAATCGTTCGGATTCGGGTGCGGAATACTTTGAATAAGAAGCCCTGGCATTTATTTGCAACTTATCGTCATAAAAATTGATATTCACAAAAGGTGATATCATTATTGATTTTTGGAAGCGATTATAATAATAGTAATTGTATTGCTGGTTAAAAGAATAAGGTCCGTAAAAATAGCTAAGGCTTATGCCCCAGAATCGCCGTGTAAAATTCAGGCTAAAGCGGGCATTGGCAAAGGTCGGGGGATTATTAGCGATATATAGTTCCCCGCGGTTCGTATAGACATAGTAATTATCTAAACTTGTATATCCAAAATGCAAACGGGGAGAAAATGAGGCATTAAATTTTTCATCCAGAATCTTGGCTCCGATAATAATATAAGTCGAAGTTGTAGCAAAATATTCGCCGGCGTCAGATATATAAAATTGATTTGAAGCATACTTGACCATTTCATTACCGGTATAAAACCGGATCTTCGGAGCGACCCTAAGGTTATAAATCACGCTGATATGGTCTGATTGCATGAATTCATCAATACGTGCAGTATCAAGCAGGTTGTACGTGTTATTCAAATATTTCGAATGCGCTATGGCAAAAGATGCAAAAGACATATTATTAATGGTATAGGATAAATCTCCCGATAAATCCTGATTTGCAGAGGGCCTTCCTACAAAACCTTTGCTGGAATATGTACCGGCCAGTCTGTAGTCAATCTTTTGATATTGCCCACCTAAGGACGCTTGTCCGTATATTCCGTTTCTTGTTATTTGTTCGGCATAATAATTTGTATTACTATAAGCAACCGAGAGTCCAAAATTATTGGTTTTTAGAAAATGGAATCCCGTGCCGACAAGGCCGACAAGAGAATTTGATTTCATGAATTCATCGTGACCATAACCCGCTTCAGTTCTGACCATATATCTATTAAATAAAACAGATTGGTATCCAATTCCCATACTTCTGCTTTTTGTATGGAAATTGTAATTTACGGCAGCATTGATAAGATGTTTGCCAATCGTGTAATATCCATTAACGCCCTTCCCATAAGCCAGATACCCAATACCGGTTACGTCGCCGAAATAAAGGTCCAGGTTTTTAGCTTTATAATTAACAAGCCATCTTGCGTACGGCCAGGTTTGGCGGTCAAAAGGAGCGAATAAAGCAGAATAACGGATTTCTCTGTTTTTTTTCAGCAGAATTACCCCGTCGGTTAGTAGCGTAATCCCAATATCACGTCCTCTCACAAGGTTGGCAAATCGTACTTCTACATTAAGCGGGCTTTCATAACTAGATGTATTTCTATAAAAGCTGGGGAGTTCCTTAAACCATATATGGAAGTTGAACACGGTATCCTGGTTACTTATCTTGATTTTCAGGGTTTCAATTGGCCGGGAAATCAGGCCGGCATTATTAAAATTTTTTCGCACAGGAATTCTGATAATTGTGTCGGCATTGATTGGAAGATAGACGGTTTTAAGAAGTCTGTTATCTTCAGCGCCTTCAACATACAGGGTACTGTATGATTGAATATCGAATACCATTTCTTCGTCCTGATTTCCTCTGTTTTCAAGCCGAAAAGCCATTTCGCTTTTTCGTGTTTCAGGGTCAAAATATTCAAACCTGGTTAAGGCTTTTGCCATAACTCTCGATTCCGCTTTAATATTAACGGAGCAAAATTTGCTTATAACCGGCTGTCCGTTTTCAAGCTTCAGATTAACCCCTATAAGATACGACACTCCGCCTTTGCAAATCTTGGAAGGAGATATGCGAAACGGGATTGCGATTGTCTCGCCTGCATTGACCTGATAAATTTTGTTCTTGGACGAAAAGATATTCCAATTTTCGGGATGAATAAAATCAGTAGTAAAGGTTTGTGTTTTCTTTCCAGGATTGGTTACCTTAACAATATTAAAGACTGTTTCTGTTTTTGAGATAATGGTTTTCTCCTTAACAAACACGGCAGTAAGGATACCATTTTCTGTTTTATTACTTTGTGATAATACATCGGGAAGAAGAATGCAAGTTAACAACAGAAAACACAAATATTTATTTTTATATAGTATTGAGATATTCAAAACATCTTTTTTAGAAGTTTTCTTCAGTTAATGTGAATATCAGATCAATTGTATAGTGGTCGGGAGTATTGTTAGTTCCAAGAATACGATTATAATCAGGTCCAGGAACTAGAAATGTCCCGACTTTATATGTAATATCAATTCTATTAGCATTTGAATCGCCTTGTGGAGCGCCGGTTACAAGCACCAATTCTGCCGGAGGGGTCTGAAGATGATCTTCGGGCTGGCAAAAAGGTCCAAGTGGTGTTGTGCCGCCACCATCCTGAGCAAGCAATCTGACAGTTTCAAGGGGTAATGTATTTCCTGCGAGGTCGCCATTTATCTGGTTTGCGCTTGCCAATACCCTAAGTTCCCAATTATGAGGGGCGCTTGGCGGGTCAGGATCGGGTAATCCTGAGTCATCCCGCCAATATATTGCAAACCTGGTATAATCATCCAGTGTAATACCCGTTTTATATTTATTCATTGAATTAAAGTAAAAAACGTCGGCATTACCGCCTTTATAAATCGTCAACCTGGCGGTAATATTTGTGTTTTGCGCCTGAATATTTAAAAAAAATATTAAAAAAATTACATTGAAAATTATGGCTTTTTGCATGTTAAATATTTCAAATTAAACGCCAAAGATAAAAAAAAAAGTCAAACATTACGTTTGACTTTTTTTTAAAAGCAAAAAATTTTACCAGGCAACGGTTGGATTCAATTCAAACCAGACATTTGAGATGTAATAGTCGGGTGCATAATTTTGCCTGATTAGTTCTGAAGTGATAAAGGAAACGCCAAAACCGTTTGTGGCGGTACTTATTACGCTTGAAGTAGCTAAAGCCCAGTGAATTACAAAATTGTTATCATCTGCATCACCAGCATTACCATAGTCACCGGCTGAGGTCACTACGTTCCATGCCGTAGTTGAAAGGACACGGTAGCTAGTAATTGCAACAGGATCAAGCGTCATATAACTTGTAGTGGTATAGGAACCACTCTCACCAATCTGGTATCCGATAATTCTGTTATCTAATGTCGCGGCGTGATCAACGCCTTCGAATTGCGATTCAAGCGACATCGAAACATTGAAGTCAACCGAAGCGGCAACCTCAAATTCTGAGTCGTACTGGTCGGTTGCCAAGAGGGAACTTCCAACATTAGAACTGGCAATGCCGTTTTTGTATTCATCAATGTCGTTGACAACAAATTGGATATTCCCACCCTGAATGACAGTAATCCTTAACACCGGATTAAGGGTAATGCCAATAGGAATAACCTGATTGTCAGCCACTGCTTGCCCGAATGCAACCGTAGCGCAAAAAAGGCAAGCCATTCCAAATAAAATAATTTTGATTTTTTTCATACGCATGAAATTTTAGTTAGTAAATAATTTAATCGATTAAACATACAAATATACGTACATTTTTTAAATAAGTTGCAAAAATATTAAAAAAAAATGAAAAAAAATGAAAATATTTTTTACCTGATATTCTATAATGTATGTATTAATTTCATTGTTAAAGACTTACGTTATTTTTTTGTCTGTGAGGGTTTCATTTATTTGGGGTGCAATCCCATTTTGTGGTATTACACAATTATTTTTAGTATTTATCTTGCTATTTTCCTCTGACTCACCCCACTCACCCAACCACTGTCAGGGACTTTGTCTGCTGACAGGGTTTCCACACTATCCACCCTGACAGTAGTCTCCGACTCTATCAGCGGTGATAGAACCACTCAACCACGAAAACCGATTCCATCCAGTCAATTTTCGCATCCTCGAAATATTCATTATTCCTGCGGTACGAAAACCCACGACAAGCTCTGGGCAACGCTTAGCAATGACGTAATTCGTTTGCATAACATCAGTTAATAACTTTTTCCTAGCACCTCAAAATAAAATTTAGCCAAAATACCGAAGCTTATATCGTATAAGTTACAAAAAAATTGTATTTTTGCAATCAGTAAACAGAAAAATCCCAAGTTATGAAAAGAATATGAAAATAGTTAACCCTTTATACGATCAGGTTTTTAAATATCTGATGGAAAATGAACCGATTGCCAGAAAAATTTTATCGGTCATCATCGAACAGGAAATCCTGAATTTGCAACTGAAACCGCAAGAAGCCGTATATATTGACAAAAAGCGGAACATTCCACTATCACGTTTCGATTTCAAGGCAATAATCCGCTCATCAGACGGCTGTCAAAATACTGTACTTATCGAAATACAAAAATCTAATTCGCCCGACCCTATTATGCGTTTTCGACGATACTTAGGCAAAAACTACATACGAAAAGAAACATTTATCACCAAGGAAGGCAAAGAAGAAAGTCGCCCTTTGCCAATTACAACGATTTATTTTTTAGGATATAACCTGCCCGAATATCAAACTCCCGGCATACTTGTAAATAACTGTGTAATAGACGCTATCACCAAGGAACCAATAGAAACGAAAAATGAATTTGTAAAGTTACTCACACATCCCAGCTACATATTGCAAATAAACCGTTTACGCCCTGAACGAAAAAGCCGGTTAGAAAAACTTCTCAGCTTGTTTGATCAAAACCAGCAAACCGAAGACAAATATATTCTTGACATCGAAGAAGATGAACTCCCTTCGGATTTCAAGGACATTGCCGACTATCTGAACCGAGCCACCCACGACGAAAACTTTATCCTTAATCTTGAATTTGAAGAAGATATAGAAGAAGAATTCGAGAAAAGAGAACAAAAACTTCTGGAACAGGAAATAGCGCTTCAGGAAAAAGAGAAACAACTGGAACAGAAAGACCGACAACTAGAACAGAAAGACCGACACCTGGGAGAGGAACGAAAACGCACCGAAGAAAAAGAAAAAGAAAACGAAAGGCTTAGGAATGAAATCCGGAAATTAAAGAAGAATAAATGAGTCCACTCTAACAAGACAATAAGTACGTCATTGCGAGGAATCGAAGCAATCTGTTTATCTGATAATCAAATGATTGAGATTGCTTCACGTTGTTCGCAATGACGATATCAGACTTTTTAAGGTAGCATTAAAAACATTCTATAAAAAACCCGCTATAAATAGCGGGTCACGACAGATATAAGCATGCCTAAGCCTCTTACATACGTCCGAAACGATTCTGTCCTAATAGAATTCTGATACAAATATACAAAGAACAAAGAACTATGCCGAAAAGCAAATAAAATGACAAAAATTTT
>JACQWN010000309.1 GCA_016209245.1 Bacteroidia bacterium | reverse complement strand
TAAACCCCGCCTTAAAAGACGGGGCTATTGATATATTCAAATTAAAATTTATGAATTAATCAGGGTAAAAGAGTGTCTAATAAAAATAATAACAAACAATAAAATGACGAAGTGAAAATAATTACGGATGAAATGATGAAATGGCAGGAAGAAAAGTTTAAGGTTAAAAGGTCTGGGCAGAATTTTTTTAAAAATTTGTTATGCTGTTTGCATGTAATTCATGAATTTTATATAATTTTGCATATAAATTCTTTTAGATGAGATATTTTAATACATCGGGACCAAACAGGCCTTATGAGCATTATACATTGATGCGGGAGAAGCTTGTTGAAAAGGGTATAAGATTAGTTAATGCAGAAAGGTATTTTACTATCTGGGCGCCAAGGCAGACAGGTAAAAGTACATATTTCAGATTGCTTGCCGGGGAAATAGAGAAAAAAGGATATAGCTCTGCTTATATTAATTTTGAGAACTATAAAAACGAAAATCTGCAATCATTTTTGCTCAGATTAACGGGAGAATTAATAAAATTTTGGGGTGTTGATTTAAAAAATAAAAGTCTGGGCGAAATTTTTTACATAATAGAAAATATACAAAATAAGAAATGTGTATTAATAATTGATGAAGTAGAAGGAATAAATTCCGAATATTTTGGAGATTTTTTACACTCCATTCGTAATGTTTATCATTCCCGTGAAAAACACTGCTTAAAAAGTGTTATTTTAGTAGGAGTAACAAATATTTTAGGAGTAGTACAAGACCATGCCAGCCCTTTTAATATTGCAGATAATTTACCAATAGATTATTTTACAAAAGAAGAAGTATATGAACTCCTGCACCAGCACGAAACAGAAACCGGACAACTCTTTGACGAAAAAGTAAAAGAAAAAATTTCCTACATAACAGCAGGACAGCCCGGGCTTGTAAACGGATTTGCATGGAAACTCGTGGAGGACAATCCTGACAAGAAAAAAATTGAATATGACGATTACCTGAAAGCAGAGGACTGGTATCTGCGAAAAGCTATAGACAAAAACATATCAAATATTATTAATAAAGCCAAACAATACAGAGCTTTTGTCGAAAAACTTTTGTTCAGAGAAGCCAAAATAACATTTGATATTGACAGAGAATCAATAAAAGTATTACATACTAACGGGATAATAAAAGAGAATTCTGAAAAAAATATAGAATTTTGGGTGCCTCTTTATAAAAAACGACTTTATAAATATTTTTTCCCTTATGAAAACGGAGAGTCTGACCAGTTTTTCAGAAAGACACCATTAGAAGATGTAATAACCAAAGAAGGTAAAATAAATTTTGAAAAACTGATAGAAGGTTACAAAAGCTATGTGAAACGCCGTAGTTTTAAGTATTTCAGGGAAAAAGACGATGATGGGAACTATAAAAATATAAAAGAAGCTGCACTGGTTTACAGTTTTGAGACTTATATTCAATACGTAATTCAGGAATATGAAGGTAAAAGTTATCTTGAACCGCATACAGGGCTTGGCAGAAGCGATTTAATAATAAATATTCTTGGCAATGAATCCGTAATAGAAACTAAAATATACAAAAGCATTTTAAGATTTATTAAAGGCAAAAAACAGCTTGCTTATTATTGTAAAAGCATTGGTGTTAAAGACGCTGTTTATCTTGTTTTTACTCCGAATAATATTGATTATACAGAATCGGTAAAAGAGCAGACAGAAAAGATTGATGGCATAAAAATAAGAACATACCTAATTGAATATGATGAAGAAAAGGATTTTTAATAGATTATTGTCAACTGTTTAACCATTCTTTAAAACCTTGCGTTCTTTCACGGCTAACAACAATATCCATTTTAATATCCGGGATAACTTCAACTTTGAGCTTATAATTAAAATAAGGGCTGATTTTTTTTATAGCGTGTATATTAATAATAAATGTGCGGTTTACCCTGAAAAATTCCTTTGGATTAAGTTGTTGTTCTAACGATTCAAGCGTGGTATTATTAATATATTTTTGATTATCATTCGAGATTAAAAAATTTACTTTATCTTCGGAATAAAAGTAAGCTATATCATCAGTATTTACCGGTATCAGGTTATTTCCCTTATACACTAATAACCTGTTTTTATATACGGCCGTTTCGCTATTTGCTTCTTTTATCACCTGTTTTAAGGTTGAATAATAATCATCATATTTGAAGAAAATGTTTTTCAATTTATTATACTTGTTGATGCTTTGCCTTAATTTATTTTCATCTATCGGTTTAATGAGATAATCAATACTATTTAATTCAAACGCCTTTATGGCATAATCGTTATAAGCTGTAACAAAAATTATCGGACTTTTAACATCAACATGTTCAAATATTTCAAAACTATTTCCATCAGCCAGTTTAATATCGAGAAAAATCAATTCCGGAGATTCATTATGTTTTAACCAATGGACTGCATCCTTAATTGTTGAAATAGTTTGCAGGATTACAATTGAAGGGTCAATACTCAACAGCATTTTTTTTAATTCCAACTGGAATAAGAATTCGTCTTCAATAATTAAAACTTTCATGAACACACCGCCCTGTTATTGCCCCGCACATAAATTATGTGCGGGGTTGGGGTTGAAAATGTTATTTCAAAAAAAACTATTTATGTTTTAACTTTTCTAAAACGTGAATAAAATTAACGTTTTTTTTACATTATGCAACCATCTTAAACGCAGATGTAATAATACTTACAGCGTCATTTATCTGCAAATAAACCTGTTCAATTTTTGATGGATTGTTAGC
>JACQWN010000308.1:4304-9432 GCA_016209245.1 Bacteroidia bacterium | reverse complement strand
TCAATTTTTTTACGCCTGAAATCAAGGTCTACAAACCAAGCTTCCATATCCATTATACCGAATAGTATTTCAATAGGTTTTCCTTTTTCGTTTGTTCCTAAGTCGTTCACAACAAAAGGATGGATTATTATTGCTTTTTTCTGAAGCAGTCCGTCAATGTTAACATATTCTTTAAGGGAACGCTCTTCTCCTCCCAGTCCTACCTTAAATGGACGCTTAACAGGAGCGGGTTTAATGCCTGTTGTCTCCACACAATTTTGAGTGATGTAACTATTTCTTGCCCCGCTATCAAAAAGCGTGAGCAGTTTGATGCCGTTCGGTGGCCAGAGCGTCTCGTTCGCAACGAGAAGGCCGGGGGTTCGACCCCCTTATCTCCACAAGGTTAATTTGACTTTATTCCTAAAAATACATCAGCATTAATATCGTTAAACAGATATTTATTGTTTTCTCTTTTTCCGTTTAATCGCTGAAAACAAATTTTCATGGCTAAATTCGTATCTTCTTTACAAATGGTCATCAGTTCAGGGGAGATATTATAAGTATTCTGTCCTTGAATTTTTTCCTTTAGCGATTGTACAAATTCATTTAACTTAATTTCAGTTGATAATGAATCGTCAATTATAAAACGTAAGATATTTCCGGTGACAAAAACGGCTTTGATAGAATGATGATTGACAACCCCGGAATAGAAAGATTGTGTATCATTGTGAACCGTATCATAATATAAATACTGGTTCAGCCGGAGAAAGATATCAAAATGTCTAATATCAAATACATTTGACATGTCACCATTTTCTACATTATAATAAAAGCTGCTGACATAATAATCTTCCGACTGCCATCTGCTGATATACTCCACGCCCATTAAATTTAAAATATCATAATATTCCGTATGATATAATGTATCTTTTGTAATAGTATCAAGATTTTCAGTAAAAAACGGCTGTAATATGCGATAACCATGCATTGTGGTAAGATATTCGACTATCGAGCTTATCTCTCTTTTATCTTTAAAAGAAATGTTATTTCTGTTTTTTTGGACTTTGCCGTTAATAAGCATATTATTTTTACTCATAAATACTTCAATTCTGCTTAGTTGATTATTGAGTGATATTGAAAATGCTCCCCACGGACCAAACGAGGATAATAATGCAACGATACATAAAGAAACAGGAATAATTTTTATATTTCTCATTTTTGTAAGTAATAAATAGATGACAATGGCTAACAACCAGAACGGATATATAAGGACAAAATATCTGTTTTCCGTAATACCATAATCATCAATCCTCCGTAAAATAGACAGAAACAATAATATTATCAAAGGGAATAAGGCGATCAGAAAACTTTTTGAATATATTGCAGACCATTGGTTTTGATTACGAATTGGATGAATAAGGAGGAAAGATAAAATACCGCAGGCAGAAAAGCTTAGTAGCATGTATCCAACCCAGCCCACAGGCCATTCCCATTGAATAATAATTTTAATAGTATAGGCATATAAAATAACCAAATATAAAGCGACTAACGGTGCCAGTATAAATTGTGTAAATATTCTGAGCCCTTTAGGATATTGAGTATTTTCTTCTGATATTTTGTTCACTTCAGGAACTCCTGCAAGGAAATACCATGGATTAAATACTCCTATAATAATAATATAGAGATAAAAATAATATTTTTCGTTGACATCAACTCCAAAAAGATTATCAATGGCAAGAATGGCGAGAGCCAGGCCTGCATATAAAATCATTGAGTACAAAGCTCCTGTCAGAATTCGAAGGAATAAAGATTTATTAAAATGCCAGAAATTATTATGGCTTGCATTTGCGGTGAAAGCTGCAAATGAAACAAGACAATGAAAAGAGCTGATGAAGATAAAATTCCGAACAATATGTTTATTGAGAAAAATATCGGGTAAGAAAAATAAATATGCGACCATTAAGCCGGTCATTATTATTTGCAGGATAATATTAAATATATGTCTGAGATTCCGGCTTTCGGAGAATAATGAAGCTGAAACAAGCAAGGGAAAAGCTATTACAGATACCCATATCAGATGTTCAATAAACGGATGATTATGCGACTCGGTATAATCGAGACTTATCATATAAATCGAAGCGGCTGAACCTGCAAAAGCGGCTAGCATAGCAAACGGAAAACGAATAAGAGCTTTTAGTCCGTCATTAATCAACTGATGAATTGATGGTAATTTCATATCACGAAAAATTCTACTGCCTACTTTTCAAGTATAGTAAATACAACCCTTCTGTTTTGCCTGCATCCTTCATCCGTATCATTATAGGCTATAGGTCTTGCTTCGCCATATCCCTTTACAACGAGCCGGTTTTTATCAATACCCTTTCGGATAAGAAAATTTGCGACTGCCTGTGCCCTGTTTTTTGATAATTTCTGATTAGTCTCATCGCTGCCTTTATTATCAGTATGTCCTCCGATTTCTATCTTCAATGTGGAATTTTCATTAAGAAATTTTACTACATTGTCTAATTCAGTTGTGGATTCATCGGTAAGTTCGTACGACTTGTATGCAAAGAAAATATTATTAAGACGTATCTCCTGCCCTGCTTTGATATCTTCTACTTTCAAATCTATCACATCAAAGTTAATCACATCGGCGCTGGGCAATAAAACCTCGTACAAAGGTTCATCAACTACTTCATATAATTTAATATTGGAGCTATAATTTTTCTCTTTTGTATTTTGCGGGGTACCGTCCCATTTTTTTGTTATTATTTTGCTTTCCTCTAATCCAAAACCTTTAAACGCTTTTATGACCTCTAAATTGCGTTCGGTAATAATTGCCATGCAATTTTTATTATTGTTTTTAGCTTCACCTGTTAAATCGCAAAAAGATGTAATGTCTATTGCTATACGCGGATTTTCTCTTGCAATTTTTATAAAATCCTGGATATCCTTTTTATATTTTTCTTTTATAAATGCTCTGCCGGGATCAAAAATTATATCAAATTCAAGAATAATTTTTTTATAGTTTTCCTTAATCGAGCTGAAGTCAATATTAACTTCTTCTTTCTGAGTTTCCCTGGTAATTTCAAATGAATTGAATGAAGCTTTTTGAGTTGTTTGTAATGGTGGAACCGAATAAATAGTATCATTGCCTATTATCACCGCTTCCAGATTATTATCTTTTTTATCCTTTGCATAATAATATGACTGTTTGTACTGATTTTCTTTAATGGTTTCTTCATCCAGCTTGATAAGCGAGGTTGAGTCAGTAGTTTCAATAGCATCCTCAATCATAGTAAACAATGCATCAAAATCTTTATTGACAGATATATCCTTTGTATTTGCATCAGGTTCAATAATCAGGTTCTCATTTACCTGGTCAATTTCTTTTTCATTCAATGTATCAGTAGCAATAATGATATCTTCAATCAAATCCAAAAGTTGTCCGTAATCTTTATTTGGTAAACCTTGTATTGTCGTATCGCCTGTTTGCTTACTAATATCAGTAAATGTATTTGTAACAACAATTTCTTCTCCGACTGTCTTATTCATTGCTTGAATCCCATGTAAATTTATGTCCTGAAACAGCTCATAGAAATACACTTGGTCGGGAATATAAATATTAATTTGGCGAGGCAGAAAATCATTGGCTTCTATAATGATTTCATAATTTTTACCGGGTGGAAAAATCATAAGATATTTTCCCGTTTTTGGATTAGGATTATAAACGTACTTTACTAGCTCCCCTGTTTGTTTATCAATTACTCTTATATTTGCCGCTATTGGCTTGGGCGGATTTCCTGCTGTAATAATACCTTTGACCATTGTAAGCGGAATAGATTTTTTAAGAACGATAATATAAATATCATGACAGTAATAGAGATTATCTTTATCAGATGAAAAATATCCGTTCTTTCCGTTTGCCGACAGAAAGAAATGTAAATCATCTTTTACGGTATTAATCGGATAACCCATATTTCTGGATTCAGTCCATGATTCACCTGCCTTGAATGATTGAAAAATATCGTAGCCACCGATTGTAGTATGTGCTTTTGAGCTGAAATATAAAGTATGCTTATCAGGATGAATAAAAGGAGCATCTTCATCATAAAGCGTATTTATGATATTCCCGAGATTAATCGGTTCGCCCCATTCGTTATTTTCTCCCAACTCAGATAAGTAAATGTCCTTGCCGCCAATTCCGCTTGGCCTGTCGCTTGAAAAATATAATTCGCGCCCATCGGCAGTCATGCTTGCCTTTCCTTCCCAATAATCAGTATTAATTGGAGCTTTAAATTTTTCAAGATTGCTGTATTTTCCTTCGGTTATCCGGCAAAAGTATAAATCATTATCAATGCAAAGAAAGAGTTGCTCACCATCGGGCGCTAAACCTGCAAGAGATATATTTTTATTCTTCGACAAATCGAATTTGATTTCCTGCGGATTAGACCATTTTTTATCTTTTAAATAAGAAACATAAATATGTTCTAAGCTGTCGGCTTTTTCATTGGGTTTGCTAATATCCGGATTTCTCTTCCTGGTAAAGTAAATAATACTCTCATCGGCTGAAACCAAAGAAGCATATTCCGACTGATTCGTATTAACAGGATTACCTAAATTAATAATTTCAACAGATAAAGAATCAGGTACATATTTTTTGGCATTATTACAAACTTCAATCATATGTCCTGCAATATCATATTTTGGCTCTAAATTGGCAATCTTATCTCTAAAAAGCTCAAAACTCTTTATTGCTTTATCGAATTGATAATTAAGATGAAATAAATATCCTAAATTAAAATAGGCGATAGGGTCAATTAAAAATTTTTCTTTTGTAATAGCAAATTCAAGATAAGGAATAGCTTTCGTCTTGTCGTATTTACTATTTAAATAACACATACCAATATTATATCTGGTCATATAACTTTTCCCTTTTTCAAGAGAATCAACTATAAGCAATTTAGGCAATGCCTCTTTAAAACGCTTTTCATTAATTAGATTTAAAGCATCGGTATAAAGCTTATGTTTTGACGGTTCCTGCGAAAAAAGCGGAATTGTAGCAATAAATAACAGGTATAAAAGCGCTGATAATTTAAAACCCTTCAAATAAATCTTATCCATGAAAAATAAAATTTTCTTTATTGGG
>JACQWN010000308.1:0-4279 GCA_016209245.1 Bacteroidia bacterium | reverse complement strand
AGGCGGATTGTTATTTGCAACTGACGGGTTAACCCGTCAGTTGCAAATAACAATCCGCCTATCAACAGATTTGAGCCATGTCCAAATTTCCTTTATTTTTGGCTGATAAAAGTAGATATAAATTCCAAAATTAAAAAAAAATTTTTGACATTTTTCAAAAATGCACATTTTTAGTTAACACTTCTTTTTTACATGAACCAAAAAATATCCCTGTAAACACCGCTATGAGAATTACCAGATTTATTGTTTTCATAACTTAATTTTTAGCTGTCTTTCTAATGGTTTTTGCTCTTAGTGGGCTATAAAGAAACATCCCAAAGCAGGCTGTATGAAAGGTATTTTAAAATGAAAGAAGATTTTGATAAACCATTAGAAGACTTTAAAGAATATATGGAATGAGAATAATGCTTGACACACATTTACTTTTATATGGATTGCTTCGATTCCTCGCAATGACGTATAAAACTGAGTTTTTAGAGGTGCAATAATTATAAAACACGAAAGGCTGTCTCCCGACAGCCTTTCGTGTTTTTGCAGGTTATAGATTATTGCTTAAACTCAACCGATAGATTTGAAACATCAAGAGGTTTATAAGGGGTAAGATTCTGAATTCTGGTGACTAAGTCGGTGTAATCAGAGCTTGGTGCGGTTCCACCCTGAATAAATCCATTTGCATTAAAGAATCCCGGAGCTTCAGTATTATACAGATAAGCTGCAACAGCGGCGCTGTCAAGTGTAGGCCACATTTCAAATATTTCTCTGTTTAAGACATCCTTTATAGCATAATATCCGAGTAAAGAATCACGTGTATCATTATCTAAATTGCTGGGTGGAAGCCCTACCTCGGCAACACCAATATCGGAGCTTTCATTACCTGCCGCAACAAAAGCCCAGTTAAATCCAACATTATCAGTATAAAATTTTGCATTCGGATGGTTTGAATTTCCATAAACATCTACAATATTTCCCGTTTTTCCGGCAAACATTTTAAGAGCACTCATAGAATACGGATCTACTAAAGGATCTGCTACCGTAAGGTCGGATATAGAAACTATCATATGTTTTTCGTAACCGTATTCACCCGCTTCGCTGTAATCAATTCTTAACATCGCTTGTCCCGAGCTTGTATCGTTGCGGTTGCAATTATATGGTTTTAGGATAGCTATACCTTTTACCGGACTCAGATTCCAGAATACCTGCAGGGCTTTTCCACCATCGGCGTTCGATTCCGATGCGGCATCTGTAATGGTCAGTTGATATTGCCATGTAGCATTCTCAAAACTTGAACTCTCAATAACAACCAAATTCTTTGTCCTGCCGTCTTCACCGGCTCCATCACTCTGGTACGACAAAGTCATTGCATGGTCTATATGATAAACTGCAATGGCAAGCATAAGATTCTGGACTATTTCGGCGGAAAATTCACCGACATGGATAAATACTCTCAGGAGCTGATAAATTTCATTTCCCTGAATTGTATCTCCCTGTAAACTTTTAGTAGTTTGTGAACTGCTGATTGACTGCGGTATATCTACCTTAAATGCAGTAGGAAGAATACTTTTATCCTCGGGCAGATTTTGCTCCTCCTTTTTACAAGCGTTGAATAAAATCCCTGTAAACAACGCTATAAAAATTATTAAATTTTTTGTTTTCATAATTGTAATTTTTATTAGTTATTAATTTATTTTTGAATTATTTTCATATATAATACACAAATATTGTTTTTTACCCTTATTAACCTGATTAATTCATGAATTTTAAAATAAAATAAATGACTAACCCCGTCTTTTAAGGCGGGGGTTAAAAAAGCGACATCTTTGCTCACATCCTCTGCGAAATTTTGAAAATTTAAAAATTTTCAAAATTTCGCAGAGAGAGGTCGGAGAAAGACATTTTAAGCATTTTTAGTAAAACTATAATAAATTACTAGCCAATTCAGCAAGATAACTTCTCTCTCCCTTAATAAGATTGACATGTGCAAAAACATCCTGACCCCGCATCCGGTCGGAAAGATACGACAATCCGTTTGATTTGGAATCAAGATAAGGAGTATCTATTTGTTGAATATCGCCTGTGAAAACAAGCTTTGTTCCTTCTCCGGCACGAGTTATGATAGTTTTAACTTCATGCGGCGTAAGGTTTTGAGCTTCATCAACAATAAAAAATACATTCGATAAGCTTCTTCCCCTGATGTAAGCCAGCGGTGTTATTACTAACTTTTCTTCCTTCAGCATTTCATCAATCTTGGCATATTCCTGTGCATTATTTTTCAATTTATGCTTGATTACCGACAGATTATTAAATAACGGTTGCATATACGGGCCGATTTTATCCTTTATATCTCCCGGTAAATAACCTATATCTCTGTTCGATAAAGGAATTATTGGCCTTGCCAAAAATATCTGATTAAACCTCTTTCTTTGATACAAAGCAGAAGCAAGTGCAAGCAAAGTTTTACCTGTTCCTGCTTTGCCGGTCAGTGCTACAAGCTGTATTTCAGTCCGCGTCAGAGCATCAATCGAAAATGTCTGCTCGGCATTTCTGGGTTCAATACCATACGCTTGAAATTTCTCTACCCTGCCTAACATTTTTTTAACAGGATCATAATGCGCTAATGCACTTGCTTTATTGCTTCTCAATATAAAATATTCATGAGCATAAGGCGGTTTTTCAAATTCAAATTCCTCTAAAGAAACACCTTCATACACTTCATATAATTTTGATATAATTTCATTATTGAAATTTTCATATATTTTCACTCCTTCATTCAATGCTTCAAGATTTCTGACTTTATCCGATTCATAATCCTGGGCGAGAATGCCTAAAGATTTCGCCTTCATCCGAAGGTTAATATCTTTTGTAATTAAAACAACCTGTGTTTTAGGATTATGTTTGTGTGTGAAGTGGGCAATTGCCAAAATACGGTGATCAGGCGTTTTTTCAGGAAAAGATTTACTTATCTCCTCGGAGAAATCTTTTCCGGTTTCCACAAAAAGTTTTCCCCTGTCAGGCCCTAAGGAAATTCCATCAGTAAGAAGAACATCACCTGAAAGCTGGTCAAGTTCGCGTGTAAATTCCCTTGCATGGAAATTAATCTGGTCATTTCCCTTTTTAAATTTATCAAGTTCTTCCAATACAACTATCGGCAGAACAATATCATTCTCCTGGAACTGATAGATACACCGGTAATCGTGTAACAGTACGTTGGTATCTATTACAAAAATTTTCTTTTTACCTTTCATAATAATTTACATATAATTGACGATTATTTTAAAATCTTCACCAATTTCCTCAAAACGTATATTTTCTTTCATTTCTTTTAACATGTTTGGTATTCCGCGACCTAAACCATCAATATATCGCATATTATCAAGATATTTTATAAGAAACATATTTCTTGGAGCAGAGTAACCATATTTAATTTTTTCAATGGTTAAGGTATTTGGAATTTTTCCCGGTGAGGTAATTTCTATCCGGCTGCTGAAAATATAAACTGATATTTTTCTGTTAATAATAGAATAATCACGGTGTGATACTGCATTAACAATTATTTCCCTTATGACTTTTACAGGGATAGCAATCTTTTCCTTTCTTTTAAGACCTGAAATTTTTGAAGGTTTAGGAATAAAAACCTGAATGAGTGAAGTAGTATTATCAATAATTTCCGGTAAAGTGCCGGTCAATTCTTTTTTATCTATTAAATCATCAGTAACCGCGTCTCCATTAAATACAGCAAATACTACAGAACTTTGAGGAAGAAAACGTTGTGTATTTTTACCAAAAATTAATAATCCACCGACACTAGCTCTTATCCGCCCTTCCTCTTCTAGTAAAATATCTGTATTTAACAATATCTTCCTTTGTTCTGAAGTCTCAAGGTTAATAAAATCCATTTCATAATATGTTTCAAAATAAGTATGAAGTTTTGATATATCAAGAGAATCAAAACCTGTTCTCTCGACATATGAGATATCAAAACGAACTAAACCTGCCTGTTGAAATAACCTGCATAATTCTTCTTTCGATGCAATTCTATTAGTCGAACCGACTCTTATTATATATTTCCCATCAATGGTCTGATAAGGTTTGTTTCTACCTTTAGGAATAATAATAACTGCAACATATAAATCTAAAATTTTACGAATTGAAATTTCAGGTATTATTGATGGTATTATATTGTGTCTGGCAATATTATTAATCCATTCTTCCATTTTTTTTTCTTTTATTCCTGAAATTTTTCCATCATCTTCAACGCCAATTAAGATTGTTCCCCCATATA